>JAACJX010000550.1 GCA_014237545.1 Ardenticatenia bacterium
CGCTATAGCTGATTTGGATATTGAGGGTAGGAGAATCGTATTATGGGATTCAAAGACGTAAATAACAAGGTTGATTTTGTGGCCTTGGAGAGAGACATTCTGGAGTTCTGGCGTCAGACGGACGCCTTCAATGAGCTGCGCCGCTTGCGGGCTGATACCGAAGCTGAGCACGGCATCTTCAGCTTCATAGACGGGCCGATCACGGCCAATAACCCGATGGGCGTCCATCATGCCTGGGGGCGCACCTACAAGGACCTGTACCAGCGGTACTACGCCATGCAGGGCAAGAACCAGCGCTGGCAGAACGGGTTCGACTGCCAGGGGTTGTGGGTGGAGGTGAACGCCGAAAAGGAGTTGGGTTTCACCAGCAAGCGCGACATCGAAAAGTATGGCCTGGCGGAGTTTGTGAAGTTTTGCAAATCGCGCGTCCTTCGCTACGCGGCGGTGCAAACCGAGCAATCCCAGCGCCTGGGCTACTGGATGGATTGGAACGACCCCGACGAACTGCGCCGTCTCGGCGAGCTGCTCAATGAAGATCCAGGCCAGGTGATCACCGTCCACGGCCCGCTGGGGCCGGTAACCGATACGGTGGAGCAGATCGTCGGCCAGTTGGGCCTGCCCGAGTTGGGCGGCTCCTATTTCACCTTCAGCAACGAGAACAACTACCAGATCTGGGGCTTCCTGAAGAAATGCCACGAAAACGGCTGGGTCTACAAAGGTGAAGACGTGATGCCGTGGTGCCCGCGCTGCGGCACGGCTATCAGCCAGCACGAGATCGTTACCGATGGCTATTTCGAGGTCACCCACGATTCCGTTTTCGTGCGGTTCCCCCTCGTCGGCCGCGAGAACGAGGCCTTGCTGGTCTGGACGACGACACCCTGGACCTTGTCCAGCAATGTCGCCGCGGCCGTGGGCCCGGAACTGGATTACGTGAAGGTGCAGGCCGAAGACGGCTGGACATATTACCTGGCCGAAAGCGCGATGAAAAACACGCTGCAGGGCAAGAACAACGAGGTCGTCGGCCGCCTGAAGGGCGAAGAGATGGTTGGTTGGGAATATACCGGTCCGTTTGATGGCTTGCCCCAAGTAGAGGCGGCTTTCTCTGAGGCAGGCTACACGCATCGCGTCATCCCGTGGCGCGAAGTCGGTGCCGAAGAGGGGACGGGCATCGTCCATATCGCGCCGGGTTGCGGTGCTGAAGACCACATGCTGGGCAAAGAGCACGGCCTGCCGGTTGTGGCCCCGCTGGACGAGAACGGAATCTATCTGACCGGATTTGGCTGGCTTAGCGGGCGCGAAGTGGCCAAAGTGGCCGACGATATCTTCGCTCACTTGCGCGAGAACGGCTTCTTCTATCGCAAGCAGCGCTATGCCCACCGCTACCCGCATTGCTGGCGGTGCGGGTCCGAGCTGGTCTATCGCCTGGTGGATGAGTGGTTCATCAGCATGGGGCCGGTCTATGACAAGCCGCGCGCCGAACTGACCGCGGCCGAAAAGAGTGCCAGCCTTCGCTACCAGATCATGGATCGCGTGGACCAGATCGATTGGTANCCGTCCTTCGGCTATGACCGCGAAATGGACTGGNTGCGCAACATGCACGACTGGATGATCAGCAAGAAGCGTTACTANGGCCTGGCGCTGCCGATCTGGGAATGCGAGGNGTGNGGCGACTTCACGGTCATCGGCGACGAGCACGAGNTGCAGGAGCGCGCCGTGGAGGGCTGGGANTCNTTCGNGGGNCANACGCCCCACCGGCCCTACATCGATGCGGTCAAAATAGACTGCCCAAATTGTGGCGCCAAAACCAGCCGCATCACGGACGTGGGCAACCCCTGGCTCGACGCAGGCATCGTGGCCTTCAGCACGCTCGGCTATCGCCGCAACCGAGCCTACTGGGACAAGTGGTATCCGGCGGATCTCATCACCGAGAGCTTCCCCGGCCAGTTCCGCAATTGGTTCTACAGCGTGCTGGCCCAGAGCACCGTGTTGAGCGAGGAGCCACCCTTCCGCAATCTGTTCGGCTATGCCACGCTGTTTGCCGAGGACGGCCGCGAGATGCACAAATCGTGGGGCAACTCCATCGAGTTCAACGAGGCGGCCGAGCAGATGGGCGCCGACACGATGCGTTGGCTCTACGCCGGAAGCAAGCCGGAGCAGAACCTGCTGTTTGGCTTTACGCGTGGCGACGAGACCCGCCGTCGATTCCTGATACCGCTCTGGAACGTCTATTCGTTCTTTGTAACCTATGCCAATCTGGACGGCTGGTTGCCCAACGGCTCGCGCCGCAATTTCCAGTCTCCGGTTGAGGGGAATGCCCAGCTGGATCGGTGGATCGTCGCCCGGTTGGACGAGACCACGGTTGATGTCCGGGCTGCTCTCGATCGCTGGGATGCCGAGCGCGCCGTCGCAGAACTGGAATTGCTGCTCGATGATCTGTCGAACTGGTACGTACGTCGCTCCCGCCGCCGCTTCTGGAAGAGCGAGACGGACGAGGACAAACAGGCGGCTTATGCCACGCTCTACCACGTCCTGGTCGAGTTTGTGAAACTCCTGGCGCCCTTCGTCCCCTTCGTCACGGAGGAGATGTACCAGAATCTCGTCCGCTCGGTGGACGTTTCCCAGCCCGCCAGCGTCCATCACACGCTTTACCCGCAGGTGGACGCGAGCGACCTGGATCACCGTCTGCTGGACAAAATGCGACTGGCGATCACCGCCGCCGCNCTGGGGCGATCAGCCCGCGGGGCCACAGGCAAGCTGCGCCAGCCATTGGCGCGGGCCAAGGTGTTTGTTGGCTCCCAACAGGAACGCGACGACTTGCTGGAATTGGCCGACGTGCTGGCCGAGGAGATCAACGTCAAGGAGATCGAGATCGTCTCGGAAGTCGGTGAGCTGGTTAGCTACCGGCTGCTGCCCAATAACCGTGTGCTGGGGCCAAAGCTCGGCCCGCTGTTCCCGGCGGTCCGGGACGCGCTTTCGGCGCTGAATCCGGCCGAGGCGGCGATGATCTTGCAGTCTGGTGGCACGATCGAGTTGGCCCTCAATGGCCAAAGCGTCTCGCTGGGCAGCGACGACGTGCTCGTCCAGACAGAGCCGCTGGGTGGGCTGGCCGTGGCCGGAGAGAAAGGCGTCACAGTGGCGGTCGATCCGCATCTGACGCCGGAACTGATCCAGGAAGGGTACGCTCGCGATCTGGTGCGAGGCATCAACGACATGCGCAAAAAGGCCGGGCTCGATATCTCCGACCGGATAGAGTTGGGATATGAGACGAGCGGCGATGTCGCCGCGGCGATCGAAGGGTTCGCCGGGTACATCAGAGAAGAGACGCTGGCCGTCGCGCTCGTTCCGGGTGGCGTGAAGGATCCAGCTTTCAGCCAGTCGATCGAGGTCGGCGATTTGCCGGTTCACCTGTCGTTGCGTAAGGCGAATTAACCGAAATGAACAGGCGCGACGGGCCAACCCCCGTCGTGCCAGTTCGCCCCCACCAGGCCCAAGGAGTGCCGTCGGCCGGCACGGAAACGAGTAATTGTCGCCATGTGCCTTTTCGCGGCGGGCTTGCTATCATTGGCGACATATGCGTCGCTTGCTGGTTCCTCTAATCGTATTCGTGACGTTGGTGGCCTTTGCCGCGGGCGTGTGGGCCGATGATCAAAGCCCACAGCCTGAAGCGCAGCCAATCATTGTCCAGCCCCCTGAAAACTGGATCGGCAAAGAGATCAAGGTTACTGATCTAACGCTTTCTCCGCGCAGGCCGGATGCCGGCCCGGCGGCCGACCAATGCGCCACAGCGACTCCGTTGCAGCTTTCTTTCAGAAACACGGCCGATGGCGGCGGTACGTTGACCAACCTCTTCAGCCAGGAATCGGCNGACCCGGTGCTGGCCTGCATGTTCGGCGATCCGACCAGCCCTCAGGGTTACCGCACCGCCTGGTATCAACTGGTTGCCGGGGACACGAGTGTCGTGACGATCACGACCGAGGGCACAGACTACGATACGGTACTGGCCGTCTTTGCCGGCGGGTGTGAAGCCCTTCAGTCGCTTGCCTGTAGTGATGACTTCCGCGGTTTTCAGTCCAGCGTCACTTTCCAGGTCGTTCGCGGCCGCACTTATTACATCGAGGTCGCCGATTACCAATCGGGCACGCCGGCCGCGGCCTTTTTACAGCTGTCCGCAGTCATGCGCGAGGGCGGGGCGCGCTGGAGACAGCTGGGCAATATGCCGTTTGGTGGGGTCACGCGCCATGCGTTTGCCAGCGACGGCCCGGAGATGNTCATTATCGGCGGCCAGACCAACGTGGCTGGCGTGCCCGAGATCAGCAACAAGACGCTGCTCTACAACGCGCTGTCGGAACAGTGGCACGAGCTGTCTGACATTCCGGGTGCGGGCTTGTCGAATACGACGGCCGTGCGCCTGGGTCGAAAGATATACATCCCGGGCGGCTTCAATGGCGACACGTCCAATTACGCCAATACGCACTGGGTTTATGACATCGCGTCGGACTTTTGGCAGCAGATCGCGCCCGTCCCCGCGGCCCTTTTGCCCAACGGAAAGATGTTTGCCTGGTCGGCGGCCGTGCCCGCGCCCGGCCAGTTGTCCTACTTCCTCACCGGCGGCATTACCAGCTATCCGGCGCTGGATGCGGACGCGGTGGTCATCAACAACACCTACCGCTTCACCCCCGGCACCAATCGTTGGGAGGCGTTCCAGCCTATGCTGACGCCGCGCTACGCGCACACGGCGGCCTGGGTCTTTGCCGGCAATCGTGGCCTNTGCGTGGCCGGNGGGCTGTCNGTCGGGCAAGACGATGAGGGCGAGGCCGTCACCGTNCTCCTGACCGGGGGCGAGTGNTATAACCCGGCGGCCGGCGGCAGCTGGACGCCGACCGGCGATCTGAACTTCCCGCGCTATAACGCCGGTAGCGCCGTCGGACCGGATGGGAACTGGTACATCTTCGGCGGGCTGGACGCCAACGGCGGCGTGCCGGAAACGGAATATTACAACCCGCGGACGAATAGCTGGCAGGTTCTGGGGGGCGAGTACAGCCTGGGCGGCTTGCCGCAGAATCCGGCCCGCGTTTGGCCGCGCGGCGCGTTTTGGGGCGACAGGCTCTTCGTCTTCGGCGGCAACACGCCNCCGAACGAGCAGAGGGTGATCTCCGCTTATGAGCGGATGTCGATTGGCGTTGGGTTTACCCCGCTGGCCAATTCGATCGTTTTCCCGTTCGTGACGACCCTGGGATCGGACAATCTACTGAACAATGCAGTCGGGCTGCCGCTGGGGGCCAGTCTCTCGGGCAACTTCACCGATTCGACCCAGTTCTATAATCCCTATTTCTTTGACTGGCCAGCGTTCGGCCGCGCCCGAATTCGCCTGAGCAATATCCCGGCGGACAGCAACTTCAATATATCCGTGTACGACGCCCACAAGCTGCTGCGCGGCCAGGGGAACACGGCGCTGTACGGCGGCGAGAAGACGGTATCCCTGACGCTGGCTCCCGGCCGCTACTACGTGCTCGTCGAGCGCCTTTTTCCCAAAGACCTGCCCGATCCCGCCGACTTCTATCGCCTGACGTTAACGCGCGAGTGATCAAGGTCTTTCTATTTCGCTTATGCCTGTAAAAATCCTGCATTTCGCCGACGCCCATATTGATATCGCGAACTACGGCCGGCACGATCCTGATTCAGGATTGCCNTATCGCGTNGTCGATTTCCTGAAGTCCCTGGACGGGGTNGTCGACGCNGCGATNGCCGNGCNCGTTGACCTGGTCATTTTTGCCGGAGACGCCTACAAGGATCGCAATCCGCAGCCGACGTTCCAACGGGCCTGGGGGGAGCGCATGATGCGCCTTTCACGCGCGGGTATCCCCACAATCCTGTTGATCGGCAATCACGATATCGCCCCGGCCGACCATCGCGCCCACACGCTTCAAGAGTATGCGACGCTGGCCGTACCCCATATCCATGTGGCCGATAAGCTGATGCTATTTGGTCCCGAACAGTTGGGCGTGCCGGTGCAGGTGCTGGCGTTGCCATGGGTGACGCGCAGTCGCTTTCTGGCGCGTCATGAGATGTCGGGCAAAACGACGGAAGAGATTCACGATGCCNTTGTGGAGCGCATCCGCGACGGTCTGGAAGAAGCCCTGACAAACAAGGTGGACCCGAACCTACCTCTAATTTTTACGGCCCACGCCAGCATCGGCGGGGCCAGTTTCGGCAGCGAGCGGATGGTTATGCTGGGCCAGGACTTGATGCTGAACAANGGTCTGGTGGCCGACCCGCGCTTCGATTACGTGGCNCTGGGCCANATCCACAAGCACCAATCGCTCAACGAACAGCCGCCAGTGGTTTATTCCGGTTCCATCGAACGCATAGACTTCGGCGAGTGGCGCGAGCCCAAGGGCTTTGTGCTGGCCGAGGTCGAGCGGGGCAAAACCAAATGGAATTTCGTGGAATTGGAGACACGGTCGTTCTACGACCAGCTCATCCGCATCGAAGAGGCCGACGACTTCATGGAGCGCCTTATTGGTTATTTACCCGAGTCGCAGCGAATCACCGGGGCGATCTGTCGCCTGCGTCTCGAATATCCCCACGAACTGGACCCCCTCCTGGATGAGAAGCCGANTCGCGAGCGGTTCGAGAGCGCATTCGACCTGCGCATCGTCAAAAATCGAACCGGCGGCAGCGCGTCCAAAGTCGGGCGGCTGATCGCCGTTGAGTCGTTGGGCCCATACGAATTGTTGCGGCTGTACTGGCTCACGAGGAATCACAACGATAGCGAGGTGGATGATCTGTTGGCGCTGGCCGAAGAGGTGCTCGACATACACGCTCCCAACGCAGATGCCCTGGCGGATATCGACCTGAAACTGATTTCCTCATGATTCCTGTTCAACTGAGCCTGCGCAATTTCCTCTCGTACCGTGACCCGGCCGAGCTGGATCTGAGCGGTATTCATCTGGCCGCNATCACCGGCTCCAATGGGGCGGGCAAGAGCACGATCCTCGACGCCATCACCTGGGCGTTGTTTGGCAAGAGTCGTGCCAAGAGCGACGATGACTTAGTGACCCGTACCGAGGTGGCGAACGGCGCAACGGCCGAAGTGATCTTCATCTTCGAACTGGAAGGCGCGCTCTATCGGATTATCCGCCGCAAGGTTGCCGGCAAATCTATCGAACTTGAGTTTCACGCTCGCGCTGTGGATGACACGGCCGACCGCTGGCAGGTGCGCACTGAGGCCAAGGTTAGGGAGACCCAGGCCGAGATCGAGAAGCTCCTGCGGATGAATTACGACGTCTTCACCAACGCGAGTTTCTTGCTACAGGGCAAGGCGGACGAGTTCACGACCAAAACGCCCGACAAGCGCAAGGAGATCCTCGCTGAGATACTCGGCGTCAGCCAGTGGGACGCCTATAAAGATCTGGCCGCGGAGCGGCGAAAGGCGACCGAGAACGAGGTGACGTCGGCAGACAGACAGCTCGNCGAAATCGAGGCCGAGTTGAAACTGGAGCAGGAATTGATCCAGGAGCTCGTTCTGGCCGAGGCGAAGGCCAAGGCCGCCACAGCCGAGCGCGACCAGCGTGAAGCCCAGGTCGCGGCGGCGCGCCAGAACAAGGCCATGGCTGACCAGCAAAGGGACCTGTTGCGCCGAATAGTCGCTGACCTGAGCGAATCGCAGCGGGAGAAGGGGCGGTTGGACGGAGCGATTGCCCAACGGCAAGCCGAGTTGGGCGCACACCAGACGTTGCTGGGGCGACGGGAAGCCATCGAGAGCGCCTATAAGGAGTGGGAGACGGCCGACGCGACCTACGGCATGTTGCAGGAGCGCGCCCAAGCACATGCCGCTCTCGTGCGACAGATGCACCCATTGGAGGTGGCGATCGCGCGGGCCGAAACCCTGTTGCAGCAGCGAGCCAGTGAGTATGAGGCCCAGAAAGCACAGGCGGAACAGGCGGCCGCGGAAGTGGCCGCTCTTACGGCAAATCTGGAACAATACGATTCCCGGATGACGGCCCTGCAAGCCCAGTTGGCGACGTTTGCCGAGCAAGAACAAGCCCATCAGGCGGCCCGAGAGCGTTTGCAGCAGATCGAATCCGAAAGAACTTTGTGGAAGCAGGAACTCAATCAATTGGAGGCGCGTGCGAAGGAGATCAATACTCAAGAAGTAGAGCGAAGCCAATTCGAGACGAGCCGTTCGACGGCGGTCGACCAAGTGGCCACCATCACTACTCAACTCGCGGATCTGGCGGCGAAGCGGGAGCGACAGGCTACCCTTGCCGCCGAGATAGCTGGCCTCACCGTTCAGCAAGAAAGCCTCTCTGAGGAGATGGACGATCTGAAAGCGCGCATGGCAGAGATAGAGTCGGAAACGGATTGTCCCCTCTGCGGACAGCCAATGACCAAAGAACATCGTCAGAAGGTGCTGGCGCAATTGCTGGCCCAGGGAACCGTCCGTGGCGACCAATACCGGCGAAATAAAGTGGCGTTGGACGACATGAAGCGAGAAGCGCAAGAACTGGATACGGAGTTGAAGCGCCAGCCCCGGCTGGAAAAAGACCGTGAGACTCACCAGGCCGCCCTAACGCGCTATGAGACGCGGCTACAAGTCATCGAGGCGACGTTACAGGCCTGGCGAGATGGCAGCGAAGAAGAGCGTATCGCCGAACTCAAGCGCCTGATGTCGGATGAGGGTGAAAAGAGCGAATTGGTGGCGCGGGCTGAGGCAACGAAGCTCGCCACCCAGGAATCCCGCCGGCTCAATCNTGAAATCAAGCAGGTCGAGGCCCTGATCACGCGTGATACGACCCGAATCGAAGATTTGCGCCGCGTGATTCAGACCTGGGAAGAGAAGGGGCAGCTGGAACTTGCTAAGACGCAGCAGCGTCTGGCCGAAAAGCTNTACGCGTCCGCTGACCGGGCCACCCTGGNCGANTTGCAAAGTCGTTTGCCATCCATCGGCCACGACCCGGAGGCCCTAGAAGCGGCCCGCGTCACCCGCGCCCGACTCGTCGCGGCCCCCCNCGACCATCAGGAGTTGCTGCGAGCCGNGGCGGCGGTGAAGCCACTGGCGGATTCAATCCTGGAGCTGGAGCAGCAGCGGGAGCGCACCATCGCCCGAAACGCCGAACTGGAGACGCAGCAAGCCCAATCGAAGACCGTGTTGCAGGAGCTGGAAGCGGGCATCGGCGATCTGCCGACGGCCGAGGCCGAACTCCAGCAGCTGCGCGAGGAAGTGGTCAAAGCCAACCGGGCGGCGGGCGGGGCGCGACAGAAGGTGGAGGTGCTGGCCGTGCGGCGCGAAGACCGCAAGCGCCTGACGGCGGCCAAGACGGCCCTGGTGCGGCGGGTTGGCCTGTTGCGCCAGCTAGAGGAAGCTTGCGGGCGCCGGGGAGTGCAAGCCTTATTGATCGACGCCGCATTGCCGGAGATAGAAGATCATGCCAATGAGCTGCTCGACCGGCTAACCGGCGGCGATATGCGCGTGAAATTCGAAACGCAGCGGGCCGCCAAGTCAAAGCAGGACAGCGTCATCGAGACACTGGACATCAAGATTTCCGACAGCACGGGCGAGCGGCCATATGAGAACTACAGCGGCGGCGAGAAGTTCCGCATCAACTTCGCCATCCGGCTGGCGCTGTCTCAAATTCTGGCCCATCGCGCCGGGGCGCGCTTGCAGACGCTGGTCATTGACGAAGGGTTCGGCAGCCAGGACCCCGAGGGGCGGCAGAGGCTGGTCGAAGCGATTAACGCGGTGCAGGATCAGTTCGCCAGTATTCTGGTGATTACCCACATCGACGAACTGCGCGACAAGTTCCCGGCGCGAATCGACGTAGAGAAGACGGTTTCCGGGTCGCGAGCGACGGTAGTGGCTCTGTAGGCGCTCTCAGGTATAGAGGTAGCCGGTGGCCCGGAGGCCAAATTGCACCATGTCGCTGACGGCNTGNTGNCCCTCGCGCTCGGTGCNGGCCGAGGTGAGCAGATGGAAGATGATCTCNTCGAACCCCCCGACGAGCGCCTCGGCCGTGCGGCGNACATTTTGCGGCTCGATTTTCTTCTGCTCCAGGGCGGTCATGAGGNNGCGCTGCCAGNTGCGGATCAGCTTNTCGCGATACTCGGCGCGGCGCTCGGCCAGCGAAGGAACTGACCCCATCCCCCCCACAAGCANCAGTTGCACCACCGCCGGCTCATAAAAAGCGACGTTGATGTAGGCTTGAATGGCCGCCTCAAGTTGCGCCGGCAGAGAAGTCCGGCTGTTCATCGCCTGNTCGATGGCCTGNAGCAAAAAGGCGGCCGTTTCCTCGAACAGGTGCACGAAGAGGGTTTCCTTGTCNGGGAAGTAGAAGTAGAAGGTGCCGATGGCCACATCNGCCTCNTTGACGATGTCGCGGACGGTNGCGGCGTGGTATCCTTTATCGGCAAACACCCGCACGGCGGCTTGCATCATCGCTGTGCGTTTGGCATCCTTCTTTTGACGGGTCTTTTCTGTGCTTCGGTAGGGCATGGCTGATACCCGTTATCATACTGAAATGTAGGCAGAGTCGCAACGTGCTTCGCATAACCATTGACCCCAAAAGCTCGGAAACCGGCTACAAGCAGGTATATCAGCAGCTTNGGGCGGCGATTCTCGACGGCATCCTTCNTCCNGGGACGCGCTTGCCNTCNAACCGGGCGTTGGCGGCCGAGGCNGGNGTGGCCCGGGTGACNATCGCCCGCGCCTTNCGCCAACTGGCGGCCGAGGGNTNCATCGAAAGCCGCGTTGGCGCGGGCACGTTTGTCGCCGCCGAGTTGCCGGGACATGATGAGCAAGAGCCGCCACCGATGAACTTCAGGCCATCCCTGACCCGGTGGGGGCAGCGAGTTATAGCGCTCAACGAGGAGTCCGAGGCTCTAGTCGACGGCGGCCGGCCGGAGATCGATTTTGGGTTTGGCCGTTCATTTGCCGAACGGTTCCCCTATGACGTCTGGCGGCGATTGCTGGGTCGCTACCTGTCGACCGATGACGCCATGCTGTCCCGCTATGGCTCGGCCGCCGGCTTCTACCCGCTGCGTCGCGCCGTGGCCGCCTATCTGGTGCGGGCCAGAGGCGTGCGCTGCGCGCCGGATGACGTGGTTATCGTGAGCGGCGCGCAACAGGCCATAGACATTCTGGCGCGGCTGCTGGTCAATGCCGGTGATGAGGTGTTGGTGGAAACGCCGGGCTATCGCGACGCTTTTGCCCTGTTCCAGTTACATCAGGCGAGGCTTGTGGGGTTGCCGGTCGATAATCAGGGGCTGCCGGTAAATGATATTCCGCCTGCCTGCCGGGCCAAACTGGTGTTCGTCACCCCGTCGCATCAATTTCCGAAGGGTGGGACGATGCCGCTGGCGCGGCGGCTGGCGCTGCTGGCCTGGGCGCGGGACCATTCGGCCGTGATCATTGAAGATGACTACGACGGCGATTTGCGCTATGAGGGGGGTTCGCTCGCCGCGCTAGAGGGGCTGGATGTGGACGGCCGTGTCGTCTACCTGGGAACCTTCTCAAAGGTTCTCTTCCCCGCGCTGCGCCTGGGCTATCTGGTGCTGCCCCAGACGCTGGCCACGCCGTTCGTCCAGGCCAAGGAGCTTGTTGACCGCGGCGCGCCGACCCTCCCTCAGGCGGCCGTGGCCGATTTCCTGGCCGAAGGTCACTTTGAGCGCCACTAGCGCCATCTCCGCCAGCTGTACGG
>JAACJX010000689.1 GCA_014237545.1 Ardenticatenia bacterium
TGCCGAACCTGGGCTACGCGCTGGTTTTCCCCGTGGCGACGATCACCAAGGTCATTGTGGCGCAGTTGTTGTTGATATTTCTGTCGGGATAGGTTGAAGAAGAGAATCCACAGATTTCACAGATGGCACAGATTTAGGAAGAGCGATCCGCAGATTTCGCAGATTTTTTGCGAATTTATCCGCGGAATTCCGCGTGAATCGGTGCCATCCACGTTTTAATAACTTTTAGGACTAAATACTCAATTGCGATGGTCTTGCCAAAATTCGTGAAACCGACCACGATCTGTCGCGTACTGATTATTAGTGCGAGATTAGCAAGGGACGGTCCGGCCGGTGATGGCTGGGTTAAGTGATACAGCAAGCGATCTGGCTTGCACCTTAGTTGGAGTGGATACAATGGATTACATCGACACAATCAAACGCGGTTTTGCCCACACCTGGAACAACAAGTTCATGTGGGTGCTCGGATTCCTGGCGGCGCTGGGCAGTGGCAGCTCCTTCTCGAATTCGAACTATCAGTTCAATTCCAATGACGCCGAGCAGCTCGGCGCATGGGCGACGCCGGAGCGCATGGCCGCCCTGACGGCCGGGCTAGCCGCCTTCGCCTGCGTCGCCATCATCGTCGGCATCATCCTGTGGCTGGTGGCCCTCAGCGCCCGCGGCGGCATGATCGGCGCGGTGGCCCAGATGGAGCAGGGCACCGGCAAGCCGACCTTCCGCCAAGCCTTTCGCATGGGCTGGAGCAAGGTCTGGCGACTGGCGGGGATGACTATCGTCCTCTTCATCGTGCCCTTTATCCTGTTCATCGCTCTGGCCGTGGGGTTCCTTGTCCCGGTCGCTTCGCTGGCGATCTACTCCGGCAGCGGCGAGGAATTGTCGGCGCTGCCGACNGCGCTGGGCGGCCTGGGGATTGTGGCNCTCTGCTTGCTCTGCCTGCTCATCCCGTTCACGATTNTCCTGAGCTTTATTCAGCCGTTCGCGTTCCGCGGTATCGTCCTGCGCGACATGGGCATCCGCGAGAGCCTGCGCCACGGCTGGAACACGCTCAAGTCGCACCTGGGCGAGATTATCCTGNTGGGGCTGGCGTTCTTCCTGGTGAACATCCTCATCTTCATCGTGGCGGCGGCCATTCTGGTGCCGGTGGCGCTGGCGGTGGGCATACCGATCGCGATGCTGGCCGAGTCGAACGCGACGGTCATCACCGGTATCCTGGCCGCGCTGGGGATCATCGTGGGGCTGGTCGTTTTCGCCCTGATCTCCGCCATCGCCACGGCGTGGCAGAGCTCGACGTTCACGCTGGCCTACCTGCAGTGGACGGGCAAGAACGTAACTGTGCCTGAGGCGTAGAGATTTATAGTGGAGAGACCTGACAGGTTTTCTTAACGGACTCCTGTCCACCCACCTGTCAGGTCTGGTGTAAAACAAAAACCGAGTTTCGTGTGAAACTCGGTTTTTTGTATGGGGGCTGTGTTATCCTGATTTCCCCAGCCCTAAAGTCAATTGACCAGAGCTATCAGGTGAGCATTACTCATCACCAGCATACAGGCGCATATCTGCCTCAGCCTCACTTCTTGAACTGGAACAGCGCCGTCAAACCATCCCCTGTCCAGGCGCCGAGCTTCAGGGTAATCTGCCGGCACGAGTTGGCGTAGCTGGAGAGCGTCTTCCAGTTCAACTGGTAGTAGCCATTTCCCAGGTTCTGCAGGCTGGTCGTGCCGCTGGTGTAGGTTTCGATGGCATCCGTGGGGAGCCCGGTCTGGCAGGTGAAGGCGGTCACCGTCAGCGTGACGCTCGCGGGATCCAGGTTGGTGACCGGATCGCCGTTGGCGTCCAGCAATCGCCACTTGAGGGGGATCATCTGCCCCGCCTTGGCGGTGTTGATCACGTCACCCTGNTCAACCGGCGCGGTGAAGCCGGCCGTCTGATACTCAGGCGCGGCGGCGTTGNCCGTCTGCCCGCCCGTCAAGGCGGCTGTGCCATTGTCGTAAGGTCCGTAGACCGTGGTCAGGACGGCCTCAATCGCGTGCGCGCCCGGGGCAAGGGAGGAGGTCGCGCAGGTTACCGGGTTCGGGGCAGGCTCTTCTGTAACCGGATTAGAACCCAGCCACAGCCCGTCGCAGCCTGGAATCGTTGTCCCGTCGGCCAGGAAGGTGACCTGCCCCCAAGGGGCGGGCCAATCAGCGACAGTCGCCGTCGAGCCCAAGCTAAAAGTGATCGCCTGCCCTTCCTGCGAAGGGTTGAGCGAGGAGGTGAGGGTCAAGGAGGGAGCTGTCTTGATCCAGAAGNCGCGCTGGACTTCGACCGTGGTCCCGCTCTGGTCAGACACGTAAACATCCAGCGTCACCCNGCCCGCCTNGGTTGGCGTGCCGGTTANGACGATATNGCCGCTGCTGGTGTCCAGCGCCAGCCCGGCNGGGAGCCANTGNTCGCTGCCCATGACAAAGGTGTAGGGCGGNAGGCCGCCGCTCACCGTGATCGTCTGGNNATAGGCGGTTCCCAGGCTGCCATCCNGAAGAGTTGCCGGGCTGAACTGNAGCGGCGGGTAGATGGTGAAATACTCATGGANCTGCGCAAANGCGCCGTTGGCATCNNTGAAATCNANNTGGGCCAGGAATTCCCCCGCCTCANCCGGCGTNCCGGAGAGGGTGATCGTGCCCNGTTGCTCNTCGAAAGCATAGGAAAGGCCGGCNGGCAGCGGCCANGTTGANGGNGTGAAGGTNTAGGGCGCGTCCCCNCCNGTNACGGTGATCGTNTCGTTGTAAGCGACGCCCTGCACNCCGTCNGGGAAACCANCCGGGGCAGGGGTCAGAANAANNGTGTGGACCCCGATATCCATNCCGGTCAAGTTGCCCGTCAGNACAGCGAATGGCGCGGGCATTTGCGTGAATTTGNACCCCGNAACCGGCTCAACAAATACAGACACGCTGAAGCCGGCGGGGAGACCACCAGCAGGAGGGGTCAGATTGAACTGGAAGCTGCCATCCGCCATTGAGTAAGCGGTAAGGTAATTGAAGGGAATCTGATCGAGGTTTAAGGCGAGAATGACGGGAGCGCCGCCCATGCCCTCCTCACCCGCATCGCGACTGCCATTGGCATTGAGGTCATCGTACACCATNCCGCTGATGGCGTAGTCGCTGGGGATAACAACCTCCTCAAGCTCGTAGGCTCCAATGTCGCAGGCAGCGCCCTGCGGGCGGGTCATGCCGCGCTGGTNGGTGGCGGGGCAGAGGGTATCATCTCCGGCATCGATAGCCGGGCTGCCGTCGAGCAATGGGANCGTCTGCGTGGTGCCGCCNTTGTCGCCCAACACGCCGATTTGGTTGGCAAGGTTGGTTTCAACGGAAAACCCCNTTCCACAACTGTCGTCGTCAGCCAGGTTGTGGCTAGAGGTAATTTCGCCTGCGGTCTCGCCAGGAGGGGTCTCAAACAGGCAGTTCGCGCCCGCGCTGCCTTTAACCATCAGGTTATTGGCAAGGCCCACTGTCATGGGCAACTGGTTCAGAACATATAAAGCACTACCGTTCGCCGCGCTATTGCCGGAGAATGTATTATGGGTCATCATGCCGTCGAACAGCATCACCGCTCCGCCGCTCGTCGCGGCCGAGTTGCCTGCGAAGGTGTTGTTCGTCAGGACGTTGAGCCCATAAAAGCCGACAACCGCGCCGCCCACATAGTTGGCGCTGTTTGCGGTGAAGGTGCTACCCGTCACCGTGAGCGATCCGGCAAAGTTGGTAATCGCACCGCCCCCGCCAAGAATCCCCGTCCAGACGTCTCCGGCGCTGGCGACCCAGGAGGCATTGCCGTTGAAGGTGCTGTCTATCACCATTACATTCGCCTGGCCATTGGTCATATAACCGTCGTTGTAGATAGCACCACCCCCTAACGCGCTGTGACCGGTGAACGCGCTCCGGCTAACCGTCAGCGTCCCCTGGTTGGCAATGGCGCTGCCAACCATGCTGGCCGGCATAATCGGGTTGCCGGTGATTTGGCTGTCGTTGATTCTCAAGGCTCCCAGGTTCGAGATCATGCTGGATTCCAACAGAGCACTCTGGCCGGCGACAGGGTAATCTTGGCCACTCCCTTGAACGAGGGTGATATGTTCCAGGCCAACATAGGCCCCAGCGGACACCATCATCACGCGCCGGTAGGAAGTATCCGTGATGCTGACGGTCTTCCCCGTGCCGTCGATGAGGACATTGCGGTCCGCGTCGATCTGCAGCGGACTGGCGAGCAGGATGGTCATGTTATAGGCAAAATCGATCTTTTCGCAATTTGCATCCGCCAGCAGGGCGCGCATCGTGCCCTCACCGCTGTCGTCGTCGCTCGTCACGGTGCAGGTGCCGGCCCGGGTGGGGGAGGCAAAACTGAGGGCCGGGACCAGGGCCAGCAACACGGCGAGAAGGATTAACGATTTACGGATGATGAGAGGGGTTCTCGTGTTCATGTTTAGCTCCATTNATATCTGCTACGTGCGTGTCCAACTCTGACTACCAATTCTTTCCAACCTGTTAGGGCTTATCACGCTTCGATGGCGTCCATGCTCCCGCTCATGTGGTTTTTCCTTGGGGGTGTTCCTTGATCGCGNATCGCCTGGGCCAGGTCGCGGCTGGTCAGCGCTTCCGCCTCCCAGCCGGACCACAGCAGCGCCCTGTTGGTTTCCGGATCGATCCCGATGAGCAGCAGCCCGGGCAGTTCCTGCGCCAAGCTGAAGCCAAAATCGGGCGTCCCGGCCGCCAGTTCAAAGATCACAACGTCGGGGCGCAGGGCGCGAAGTTCGTTTGGGTCGAGGGAAGGCGCGTGGCCGGCGATCTCGCAGCCGGGATCGAGATCGAGGCTGGCCTCGATCCCGGCCAGGATGACCGTGCTGCCAACTATCAAAATCCGCGGCCGATCCTTCATGATAGAATCAGTGTAGCNATTTCTAACGAGCCGGATGCTGTCGTTGGCGTCATTCGGGAGGCGACAGGTTGGCACGAAAAAACGACAGTCCGCCGGGCNCGTGACTGTCGTTTCAGACAGTGAGGATGGTTTCTGCGACTCCGGAATGACGGTCTGTGGCGGTACATCTATCCGCCAGCAGGTCTCCCGAGCGCCGGGTTCAGGTTCAGGCGGGCGGTTCTATCCCTAATTTGGCGGCATACGCCAGCACCTGGGCCCGGTTGTACAGATGAAGCTTGTTAATGATCTGGGCCATATGAAACCGCACGGTTCGCTCGCTCAGGAATAACTGCTCGCCGATCTCTTTGTAGGTCAGCCCGGCGGTGACCAGGGCCAGCACCTCGGCCTGCCGCTCGGTGAGGCCCGCGGCTTCTAGCCGGTGAATGGCATCCAGGTTCTCCGGCTCGGCCGCGCCGGGTGGGGCGGTTTGTCCGGCCGGTTGGCTGAGCCGGGCGAACTCCTTCAGCAGCCGNGAAGCCAGGCCGGGCGAGAANGGCGGCGTCCCCTGCTCCACGCCCCGNAGNGCCTCGATGAACGCATCGCNGCTCATGCTTTTCAACAGGTAGCCGCACGCCCCGCTTCGGACCGCCTCAAACAGGTCTTCGTCTTCGGTGGAGGTGGTCAGCATCACGATCTGGATATCGGGCTGCGCCGCTTTGATCATGCGCGTGGCGGACAGGCCGTCGCAGCGCGGCATGCGAATGTCCATCAGGATCAGATCGGGCTGCAGCGCCTGCGCCCCGGCCACCGCTTCCAACCCGTCATTGGCAATGCCCACCACTTCAATGCCATGCACTGCCAGCAAATTGCTGATCCCTTCGATGACGAGCCGGTGATCATCCGCCAGAAGAACTCTCATGATTGCTCCTTGTCGTTAGCGGCGTTGTGGGGAATTGTAGCACCACCTGCGTCCCCTCCCCCGGGGCCGATTTAACGCGCAATTTACCGCCTAGCTCGACCGCCCGCTCCCGCATGANCTGCAACCCGTAATGATGATCGCCGGCCAGGGCCACCGTGTCCGGTTCAAAGCCGCGGCCGTCATCGGTGATGGACAGGCAAGCGCAGCCCTCGCCCCCGGCCAATTCTACCTGCACGTGACGCGCCTGCCCGTGTTTGCGAGCGTTAGACAGCGCCTCCTGCAGGATGCGGAAGACCTGGAACTGCGCATCCGGAGAAAAGGGCTGCTCCCTCAATGCCGGTTCAATCGTCAGTTTCGTGTGGATATCGTAGGAACTGGTGAAGCCCTCCAGGTATTGCTCGACGACGGAACAGAAGGGTTTCTCTGGAGAAGTGGCGCTGTGCAGGTTCAGGATGTGTTCCCGCAAATCGGCATGCGCCTCGCGAACCACGTGGCCCAACCGGTCGAGTTGCGCGGCCGCGTCAGCTTCGCGCCCATCCCGGGAGAGCTTGGCAACTGTTTCAACCTGGAGGCTGGCATAACTCAGCACCTGCCCCAGGCTGTCGTGCAACTCGCGGGCCATGCGCTCCCGCTCATTCAGCGTCGCCAGCACGCGCTGCTGCTCCACGATCTGCTCCTGGGCCTGCTTCTGCCCGGTCACGTCCCGCAACATTAGCAAGCGGCCGACGTCCAGCCCGCGAAAATCCCTGAGGGGCGAGAGGGCCAGCGCGTAACATCTTGGATTCTGTCCGGTCTCCAGGCAAAATTCGGTTTCTTGACCTTGTTGGAGGGTAGCCTCCCCTTCCGCGTAGGCGGGCAGCAGGCCGGTGACCGGCCTGTCTTTGGCCTCGTGTGAAGACAGGCCGAGGATCTGCTCCGCGGCGGGGTTCAGGCCGGCAATTCGTCCTCGCTGATCAACCACCACCATTCCGGCAGACAGTTGCTCAATCGCTGTCCGGCGGGCGAGAGGCACGGGGTCGAAGATGTGGAACCAAAACAGGGCGAGGGTGTAGGCCAGGTAAGGAAAGGCAAACTGGGGTACGAACCTAATCAGCCCGGCCACCATTGGCGAGTTAACGATAAAGGAGATGCGCGAGGCGATCTGGCCCGTGGCCATGAGGATTACCGGCCAGCGGTGCTGGGGAGAACGGATGAACAGCCAGCCAAAAACGATGAAGTTAATCAGGGTCAGTACCAGGGCATAACCAAAAAGATACAAGCCCACCCGGCCGAATGCTCCTACCCCGGAACCGCCGGTTCTAAGGCTGATAGGGACCAGGTGAAAGAAGCCGTCGGTCATGGCATAGAGAGCGGCCAGGAGGGGAACAATAGATAGCAGAATCAGGTTGCGTCGAGTCAGCCAGCGGCCTGGCCAGGCATATTCCAGAATAAAGCATGTGGTCGCCGTCATCGCCGGCAGCCACCAGATATCCTCAAACCGCCGCCAGAAATTTTGCGTCTCCGGGTTGGCGGCCAGATCCGTCATGATGGACCCTGTGGCCAGNAGCACGACGAACAGGCAGCTGATGGCAAAAGGCAGCGCCCCCGGCAAACTGCGGCGCCGCCAGCCGTAAGCAGCCAGGATCAGTAACAGGATGGCTGTGCCGACCGACGACCACATGGCGGGAGTATATGCATAGGACCAGGTCATGGCGACCACCAGCAGACCGGGTGCGGAGATAGAAGCGCTCTGTTCGGAAAAGATTAGCTTGGGCGGAACGGCTCAAGGTACGATTTCATTGTATATAGGTACAAGGCGAGAGTCAATCAGGATGCCGGCAACGCTGTCCGGCCGGTTCGCGGTAGGGGCCACCTCGTGCCCATAAATGCTCGCCCTCACCCTTNCAGTAATTTATACGTNACCTTTACGAAAGAGATCCGTAATTTTTTGAGTCTATGATACTCAGCAACGGGTAATAGACGGATCACAACGACTCAACGAAAAATCCCGATATCACTTGAGAAAAGGAGTATCAAATGAACCCCAAACGATTGGTCCTGTTTGCGATCGTGGTCCTGGCTCTGGTCCTCGTTTCCGCCCTGCCGGCCTTTGCCGCCGGCGGCCGCGCCGGCACAACCGGAGTTGTTTATGTGACGAGCCAGGGACTTTACTATGACACGTTTGTCGCCGCCGATTCATTGCCGATGAAAGGCCGCTTCCAGTTGATCGAGGACGGGCAGACGGAATTCGGCCCCGGCGATCCCGGCTACCTCGGCGGTCGCTGGTGGGTGGATGTCAACAACAACGGCATCCAGGACGAAGGCGATCGCTTCTTCCTCTGCCCGCTTCTCGGCCCCGGCCGCCCAACGCCTTAAACGAATCCGACTTCGAATCTGTTTTAATTCCCGTACGTCAACAGCCGCCGGATGTTTATTGTCCGGCGGCCGGTTGCGTTTGGTATTTTTGCTGTAGTTGCCCACTGTACTGTTGCCTTCCCTCGATTGAACTCCCTATCGATCTGAAGCAAATCCCGGTAAACTACATTCGATAGTAACGTTAACCTTTGGGAAAAATCCGTAAAATGACCACTTCCATCGGCATCGACACCGGCGGCACCTTCACTGACTTCATCTGGTTCGACGCAGACGGCCGGCCGCGCATCTACAAGCGCCCGACCACGCCCGACGACCCGGCGCACGCGGTCCTGGCAGGTCTGGCGGCTATCGAGGGACCGGCGGCCGCGCCGGAGCAGGCGGCCGTCATCCACGGCAGCACCGTGGCCACCAACGCCCTGCTGGAGCGGCGCGGGGCGCGGACGGCGCTAATNACCACCGCCGGCTTCCGCGACGTGCTGGAAATCGGCCGCCAGAACCGGCCCGACCTCTACGCGCTGGTGCCGCAAAAGCCGCCGCCGCTGGTGCCGCGGGGGTGGCGGTTCGAGGCGGACGAGCGCGTGTCGGCCGCGGGCGAGGTGCTGCGGCCGCTGGATGAGGCGGCGCTGGCGGCGGCTGTCGAGCGGTTGGCGGCCGAGAGGATCGAATCGGTCGCCGTCTGCCTGCTGTTCTCCTTCCTCAACCCCGACCACGAGCGGCGCATTGGCCAGATCGTCCGCGTCGCGCTGGGGCCGGAGGTCCACGTGTCCTTGTCGGTCGACATNCTNCCGGAGTATCGCGAGTACGAGCGCACGGCAACGACGGTGATCAACGCCTACGTCGCGCCGCTGATGAGCCGCTACCTGGCCCGGCTGGCGGCGNGGGTTGCCCCGCGGCGGCTGGCGGTGATGCAGAGCAACGGCGGGATCATCACGGCCGAGACGGCGGGAGCGCAGGCCGCGCGGACGGCGCTGAGCGGCCCGGCGGGTGGGGTGGTNGGGGCGATGTATGTCGCCGGGACGGCAAAGAATTACGAATTGGAAGAGCAGGGGAGCGGGGGAGAAGGGGTGAAAGGGGGAAAGGGCGAAGAGATCGGGGAGGAGAGACCGCGTATTGGGAGCCTGACGGGTGTAGAAATAGTTGACTATGCGAATATAATCACGTTTGATATGGGCGGGACGAGCACGGATGTGGCCCTCTGCCCCGGGCGGCTGCCGCTGACCACTGAAGGGGAGATNGCCGGGCTGCCGCTGCGGCTGCCGATCATCGACATCCACACCGTCGGCGCGGGCGGCGGCAGCCTGGCCTACGTCGACGCCGGCGGCGCGCTGCAGGTGGGGCCGCAGAGCGCGGGGGCCGACCCCGGCCCGGCGGCCTATCACGCCGGCTACGACGCCTGGCGGGCGGCGCTGGATGCCCGCTTCCCCGCCGGCCGGGCGACGGTCAGCGACGCCAACCTCGTCCTCGGCCGTCTCGACACGGACCATTTCCTGGGCGGGGCCATGCCGCTGCACGAGGCGTCGGCGCGGCGGGCGCTGGCGACGCTGGCGGATGACCTCGGCGTGGGATCACTCGAAGCGGCCGCCTGGGCGGTCATCCGCGTGGCCAACGCCAACATGGAGCGGGCCGCGCGGCGCATCTCCGTGGAGCGCGGCCACGATCCGCGCCGCTTCACCCTGGTGGCCTTCGGCGGCGGCGGGCCGCTCCATGCCGCCGAACTGGCCGCCGGGTTGCGCGTCCCCCGCGTGCTGGTCCCCCCCACCCCCGGCGTGTTGTCGGCGCTGGGGATGCTGNNGGCCGAGCCGGCGCGCGACTACTCGCAGACNGTGATGCTGCCCGCGGCGGCGGCCGGGCCGGACCAACTGGCGGCGGTGTTCGGGCCGCTGGTGGATAGGGCGATGGCGGAAGCGGAGCGACAGACGACGGGCGACGGGCGACCGGCGTCAGATGTTCCAAACCTGGTGTTGCGCTATGGCCTGGACATGCGCTACGTGGGCCAGTCGCACGAACTGGCGGTGGACTACCGGACGGGAATGGGCGCGGCCGAGGTGGCGGCCGCCTTCCACGCNGCCCACGNCGCCCGCTACGGCTACGCCCGGCCGGAGGCGGCGGCCGAGATCGTCACGCTGCGNCTGNCGGCGGCGNNNCCGGCNACATTGCCCCGGATGCCNCGACGNCCNNTGGNCGGGCCGGACCCGGCNGCGGCNTATGTCGGCCGCAAGGCGGTCTGGTTCGATGGCGGCTTCCTCGATACCCCNCTCTANGCCCGCGACTTGCTGCGGCCGGGGAACCTTTTGGCCGGCCCCAGCGTCATCTATCAGTACGACACCACCACGCTCGTTCCGCCCGGCTGGGCGGCCGTGGTCGACGGCGCGGAAAACCTGATCCTGTCGCCGGGCTGAAGAATGGCTGTGGATCAGGACAGACGAAACGGATTTCTTTTCGTCTACATCCGTATCATCCATTAAATCCGTGACCCATCATTCCATGTGAGCGACGAGAAGCTTACGAGCGGGGTGTAAACAAGTTAACGAAGGGCATCCCGGCCCTATGTTATAATGAATTCGATTCGCGGTGGAAGTCCCAACCCTGCTTACCTCACCCCCACACGAATCGAACGATTCTTTGGAGGTTCACCATCATGTCAATAAAACAACGATTTCCCTGGTTCACCTTCCTGCTCCTGCTGGGAGGCATGCTCGCCCTGTGGCTGATGCCCGGCGCGCCGAACGCGGCCGCGGCCGACGCCAACTGGCGGGCGCGTTATTTCAATAACCGCAATCTCTCCGGCGAGCCCGTCTGGCGCCGCGACGAGAGCAAGATCGACAACGACTGGGGCGGCGGCAGCCCGAACCCCGGCGTCGTCAATGACGACAACTTCTCCGTCCGCTGGACGCGCAACATCGACCTGGCGGCCGGCAACTACCGCTTCTTCGCCACGATGGACGACGGCATGCGCGTCTGGATCGACGACCAGCTGGTCATCGACAACTGGACCGATAGCCAGCAGCACACCGTGACGGCCGACCGGTACATGAGCGGCGGCACCCATTCCTTCCGCGTCGAGTATTACGAGACGGGCGGCATGGCCGTGGCCAAGTTCTCCTGGCAGCAGATCGGCGGCGGCACGCCGTCCACCTTCAACAACTGGCGCGGCGAATACTTCAACAACATGAATCTGAGCGGCGCGGCGACGGTCACCCGCGACGACGCAGCGATCAACTTCGACTGGGGCACCGGCTCGCCGGCCGGCGGCATCCCGTCTGACCAGTTCTCGGCCCGCTGGACGCGGACGCTGAACTTCGCCCCCGGCAACTACCGCTTCGACGTGTTTAGCGACGACGGCGTGCGGCTGTGGGTCAACAACGTGCTGGTCATCGACCAGTGGCGCAACCAGGACAACGGCCGCTTCAGCGCCAACGTGATGCTCTCGGGCAATACGAACCTGCGCGTGGAGTATTTCGAGAACGGTGGCCGCGCGGCCATCAGCGTGAACTGGACGCCGCCCGGCGGCTCGACCCCCGGCACCGGCGGCCCGGTCGTCGCCGGCCCGTGGCGCGGCGAGTACTTCAACAACCGGAACCTGACCGGTGGCCCGTCGGCCGTGCGCGAGGACGCGGCGATCAACTTCAACTGGGGCAACGGCTCGCCGATGCCCGGCATCAACAGCGACCAGTTCTCGGTGCGCTGGACGCGGGAGTTCAACTTCCCGGCCGGCACCTACCGCTTCGATCTGTTCACCGACGACGGCGCGCGGCTGTGGGTCAACAACCAGCTGGTGATCGACCAGTGGCGCGACCAGTCTGACGGCCGCTTCAACGCGACGGTGACGCTGGCGGGCAACACACCCATCCGGCTGGAGTATTATGAGAACACCGGGCGGGCGGCCGTGGCCCTGTCCTGGGTGGCGACGTCCGGCGGCGTTACCCCGCCGACCGGCATGACGGCAACCGNCAGCGGTACGGGCGGCGCGCGGCTCAACATCCGCAACGCGCCGGCCGGCACGATCATCGGCCAGTTGCAGCCGAACCAGACGGTCGGCCTGACCGGCTTCCGTTCCTCGGACAGCGCCTGGGTGGAGATCCTCCGGCCGACCGGCGGCACGGGCTGGGTCAGCGCCCGGTACGTGACGACTTCGGTGCCGGTGAGTGGGCTGACGGTTAAGTAATCAGACGCCGCTTTTCGACTCTCAAACCTGACAGGTGGGCAGCCCACCTGTCAGGTTTTTTGTTTCATCAGGGGCGATTTAACAAATCGCTCTACACCTGCTTGACACCCACCCCCCACCCCTTACAATGTAGTTCTCCAATCCCAACACATAGAGGTAAGACGATGCGATACGACCTGGTTTTCGAGGGCGGCGGGGCGAAGGGCATGGCCTTTGTCGGCGCGATGCGGGAGTTCGAGGCGGCCGGGCACACCTTCGGCCGCGTGGTCGGCTCGTCGGCCGGGGCCATCACGGCCACGACGCTGGCCGCCGGCTATAGCGCGGCCGAGATGCTCGACTCGCTGAGCGAGAAGGCGGGCGACCAGCCNGTGTTCGCCACNTTCCTCGGCGANCCGGCCGCNCCGGNNGACCTGAGCGCCAGCGCGCTGGCCGAGTTCCTGGCGGCGGTCGATTTCTCGGCGCTGCCCGATCGGGCCGAGGAGTGGCTGTCGGACAAGTTGCTCGGCGCGCTGGCCGGCAATGCCATCGGGCGAAACCTTCTGTCGTTCTTCGAGTACGGCGGGTTTTATGCCGCTGACGCCTTCGTAAACTGGTTCGAGCGCAAGCTGAGCGAGGGGCGGCGGGCGGACGGGCGGCCGCGGAACTTCGGCGGGATGACCTTCGCCGAGATGTACCGCGAGACAGGCGTCGACCTGTCGCTGACCGCCTCGGACGTGACCAACAACCGGCTGCGCATCCTCAATCACCGGACGACGCCGGATGTGCCGGTCGTCTGGGGGGCGCGGATGTCGATGAGCGTGCCGCTGCTGTGGCAGGAGGTCGTCTGGCGGCCGGAGTGGGGCGAGTTCCACGGATTCGCGGACGGCCGGGCGACGTCTATTCCTCTGGCCGGGGCGGTGATGGTCGACGGCGGGCTGCTGTCAAATTTCCCGATTGAGTTGCTGGTCTCGCGCGAGGAGATGGTGCGGCGGATCATGGGGCCAGACGCGGCCGAGGCGGTGGTGGGGTTCCTCATCGACGAGAGCNTGACGGTGCCAGNCGCGCCGGCGGTGACCGCGGGCCGGGCGGCTCCGGCGCTGGGCAAGCTGGGGTCGCTGCGCACGACGCAGCGGCTGAAGGGGCTGGTGGACACGGTGACGCAGGCCCGCGACAAGATGGTGATCGACGAGAACCGCGGCCGCGTGGTGCGGCTGCCGGCCAGGGGCNACGCGACGACGGAGTTCGGCATGGACGACCAGCGGCGCGGGGCGCTGGTGGCGGCGGCGGCCGATGTGACGCGGGCCTATTTCCGCGAGGCGGCCGAGGGCGGGCTGGAGTCGCTGGAGTCGCTGTCGACGGAGGAGAGCGACCGGATCGCGCTGGGGATGCTGGCACTGGAATAAGGGAGAGAATCCACAGATTTCACAGATTTCACAGATTGCTAAAACATCGATCTAAATCGGCGTGAATCTGTCTCATCTGCGTTCTATTCCGAAAGAAGAGGTCTGGATCGTTCGGCGGGCTTGCGTAATCATTCACAATGTTGACATTCAAATTAGCAAGTTTTACACTGCGAATCGGCGTGATGAAGACGCTCCGCATGGGGCGTTTCGAGGCTCAAGCGGTTGCGCACGGCCGTGCCGGCCGCCGGACAGTGTGGCTGTTTTTCCNCGAAAGCAGATCACTNGGACGCAACTGTAATCTTTTCATGTAAAGGAGAAATCGATACCCCCCCAATAAATTTCCAACTCCCCCACCGATTTAACGTCCGCGCCGGATCGCCGGCAACTGAGTACAACCGCATATCACAATTGACTGTTTATCTTCATCAAAGAACGCATAGGAGAAAGATGATGAACACAAAGGTTANGTTTTGGGCCGTCCTGCTCCTGGGGCTGGTTGCTCTTGGGCTTTCCGTTCCTATGATCATGGCTGCCGCGCCGGCCAACGACACGATTGGCGGCGCGACCTCGGTCACCATCGCTTATAGCGANNCGCTGGATACCACCGAGGCGACCACGGATGCCGACGACGCCCAGTTGAACACAAACTGCGGCGCCCCGGCAACAGACGCCAGCGTGTGGTATACCCTGGAAGGGACAGGGCTAGGAGTGGTCGTTGATGTATCCGCGTCGGATTACACCGCCGGCGTGATTATAGGCACCGGCACACCGGGCGCGCTGAATTTGGTGGCCTGCGGGCCGGACGGGGTGTTTTTCTTCGCCGAGGCCGGCACCACTTACTACATCCTCGCCTTCGACGACCAGGGCGACGGCGGCGGCAACGGGGGAACCCTGGAAATCTCGATAACCGACGTCCCTCCACCGCCGTCCGTGGATTTCTCCGTCAATCCGCGCGGTCAGTTCAATTCCAAGACAGGCACGGCGACCATCTCCGGCCAATACACCTGCACCAGTGGCGACTTCATCGAAGTGTACGTTGACGCCTATCAGCGCGTCGGACGAGGTTATGTCGTGGGCTACGGCGGTTTCTTCGACTACGAAACGTGTGATGGGCAACCACGCGCCTGGTCGGCCGAGGTCTTCCCACAGTTCGGCATCTTCAAGGGCGGCAAGACATTGACCGCCACCATCTCCTTCAGTTGCAACAATTTCGATTGCGCGTCGGGTTACGTGGAGCAGACTATCCAGTTAGCCGCTAAGAAGAAGTAAGGAACAGATAATAGACCTAACAAAAGGGGGTTGCCCTCGCGGCGCAACCCCCTTTTTGCTCTATTGGGCGAACAAGCCCGCCCACCCTGTCCAGTTACAACAAAAAGGCCCGCTCCCACCGGGACGGACCTCTCTTCATTCTTAATTCTTAATGCTTAATTCGTAATTCCTAATTACTCCGCCTCGCCTTCCGTCTCGCGCTCCTTGCGCAGCTTGGCCACGAGATCGTCCTGCAAATGGCCGGGGACGCGGCCGTACTGCATGAACTTCATGCTGAACAGCCCGCGGCCTTGCGTCATCGAACGCAGGTCGGCGGCGTAGGACTGCATCTCGGCCAGCGGCACCTCGGCGCGNACGATGCTCTTGTTGCCTTCCTGGTCCATGCCCAGCACGCGGGCGCGGCGGGAGTTCATATCGCCCAGCACGTCGCCCATGTTGTCGGCCGGGACGGTGACGGTCACCTCGTAGATCGGCTCCAGCAGCATGGGGCCGGCCTTGCGCACCGCTTCCTTGAAGCCCTCGCGGCCGGCGGTCTGGAAGGCGATTTCCTTCGAGTCGACGGGGTGCATCTTGCCGTCGGTGATGACGGCGCGCACGCCCACCACCGGGTAGCCGGCCAGCACGCCACCTTCCAGCGCCTGGCGACAGCCCTTCTCCGTGGCGGCCACGAACGGGGCCGACACCGCGCCACCGAAGATCTCCGAGCCGAACTCGAAGCCACGCGACTCCTCGACCGGCTCGACGCGCAGCATGACGCGGGCATACTGCCCCGCGCCGCCGGTCTGCTTCTTGTGGGTGTAGTCGGCGTCGGCCGATTTGGTGATCGTCTCGCGGTAGGGGACCTTGGGCGTGGTCGTGCGCAGGTGGAC
>JAACJX010000169.1 GCA_014237545.1 Ardenticatenia bacterium
ACCGGCCGCAGGGCGAAGGCCTAGAGTCGCGCCACTTCCACAGTCATAGACGGGAAAGCGATAGGGATGCCGGCCGCCGCCAGTTGCGACAGGATAGCCTCGCTCACGTCGCTGCGGAAGCCGCGCCGGCCGTTGAACGGCACGGGATAGACGACGGCCACCTCGACCCAGCTATCGGCCATCTTCACAAAACCGCGCGGCTCCAATGACGTAAGGTTGACGGCAAAGGCGCGGCGGGCGGCGGCGTTTTCCCGTTAGGCCTTGGGGACCAGGTCGTTGTAGAGCGGGTGTTGGCGGACGATGTCGAGCATGATCGCCTTGGCCCGCTGCCAGTCCTGGCCGTAGGGGACGCTGACCCTCACCTCGTCCCAGACGTAATGGGTCTCGCGAGAGTAGTTGAACAGCGGCTCCTTGAAAATGAAGGCGTTGGAAAGGGTGACAATGCGGCCGGTGTTCTGCTGGCCGCCCAGCCAGTTACCCGTCTCCATGAGCGTGGTGCGCAGCACGCCGATGTCGATCACGTCGCCGTGGATGCCGCCGGTCTCTATGCGGTCGCCCAGGGCAAAGGGGCGGCCGAATATAATGGAAAGCCAGCCGGCGATGCTGCCGATCACTTCCTGGAGCGCGAAGGCCAGCCCGGCGGCGAGCAGACCGACAGCCACCGTCAGGTCAGTCGAGCGCTGCACCCAGATGCCGAACAGAACCGCCAGACCAATGAGCAGCGTGACGTAGTCGACGATCTTGCGNAGNGTGTACGTCTGNACAGTCTCGCCGCCCAGCCGCGTTAGCCGCNGNACGAGCAGGTGCCGGGCGATGATCTGCACNGCGAAGGTGCCGAGGATCACCACGACCGAGAGGATGATNTTGCGATAAAGCGCGTNTTCNCAGATCGCGGCGACGAATTCGCTGATGTTCTCCATNTCCGGNGNAGAGTATAAAACGCCNNCGGCGTTCGCGCCAGATGNGNCGCGATTTGCCAAATAGCCCTGTNGGAAAGAGGGCTAGGCAGCGGCAAGGCCCGTTCGTTCGGCNCGGCCGCTTTGCCTTGACCTCTCCCACTCCCCAACCGATTTACTAACCCGCTGACCTACATGTTACCGGATACTCTCCCTTTCTCCCCTTCTCCCCTTCTCCCTACACCCCCCTCACCACACCCTTCCCCCCGCGGGCCACCGCCCCCAGAAAGGCCGATTTCACCGTGTCGCCGGCCAGCGCGGCCTTGGCCGGCGGCAGGTGCTCCACGGCGCGGACGACGTTGGCCACGGCGCGGCGGCTGAGCTTCTCCGGCTCGCCGAAGACCACGTCGGCCAGCTTGCCGCGCTCGAGAGCCATGGCCACCACCCGCTCGNCCAGGTTCTCCGGCGTGTAGACCCGCTGCGGCCGCGGCTCCATCGTGATGCCGCCGAACTTGCACGCTCCGCTGCACGTGCCGCAGCCGAGGCACAGGCCCTCGTCCACCACCGCCCAGCGCGTCCGGTGGCGGCGGCCGCCCGGTCGCTCTTCCACCCGCTCGCCAAGGTGAATTGCATCCACCGGGCAGGCGGCCACGCACTTGCCGCAGCCGTTGCAGCGCTCGTAATCAACGGCCATGATCCAGTTGGACGTGACGATGGCATGGGGCAGGTCGAACTCCTTGATGGCTCGCATCATGCCGCAGCAGTCGCCGCAGCAGTTGCAGATGAATGACACACCGTCGCGCACGTTGTCAGCCGTCTGCGCCAGCCCGGCCGCCTGGCACTCGGCCAGGATGTCGAGCGCCTCGGCCTTGTCAATCGGTTCGGCCAGGCCGTGGTCGACCAGCATGCCGCCCGAGCCGCCGAAGGTCANGCAGGTGCGCTGGGGCCNGCCGCAGTCGTGNCCCAGGTGNGACGCCTTGTGGCGGCAGGCGCACAGCGACACGGCCGCCGCCCGCGCGTCGCGGATGATGGCGCTGGCCTTCTCGTAATCGAGCACCTCGACCGAGGGGGACGCGGGCAGGGCCGACTCGCGCGGCAGCGAGCGGCCGAGCTGCGTCTGGCCGGCGAAGACGGCGCGGGCAAAGCGGCCGTCGTTCTCGGTCATGTANGTCTCGAACAGGGCCGACAGCTCGACCATGTTCAGGTCGTCGCGGGCGCGCATGAAGGTGAACTCGAAGAAGCCGATGACCACCGGCGGCAGGGCGAANTAGCGGCCGCGGTCGTTGCTCAGGTCGAGGATGAGGCCGCGGTCGGCCAGCCGGGTCAGNTGGTCGTCCANGTGGGCCGGCTCGCGGCCGAGCTGGCGGGCCAGCTTNTCCAGCCGGGTGGGGATGATGGGCACGCGGGCGGCCACGGCCGCCTCTTCGGGCGAATAGAGCAGGCGCAGGATCTGCATGAANGCCGGCGAGGCGGGCGCGCCGGTCACCTGCCGATCGAGGGCGCGCTGCAAGCGGTCGTAGTCGCGNTCNGGGTTGGTCAAATGATGGGCCATCGGCTCTCCCTATAGTGGCNAGCGGCTCAGACCTGACAGGTGGGCGACTCACGCCGTGGTTAAACGAGGCGTCTCGTCGTTCACCTGTNGGGNCTGGAAAGNCTCGTTCTTGTCAGCTTACACCCCTNANACGGGCCCGTCTAGTGACGAAAATCACCNNTATGGGCCAGAAATGCGTCAAATCCGAGCGAATCGGGCCAGTGAGCAATTCTGCTCACGAGTGAGCAATATATCGTAAGAAAATATGTAATGCTTTGNCCTTACAATACCANTGGAAGGGANAGCAATTCGTCCCACCGCTGCCTGTGGGACACAGGGGATTGATAAGGAANGAGGACATCCGATAGGAGGAAACACATCGGACGAGAATCCAACTTATGTAGTCATTATCAGGTCGCANTGACCCGGGTCTTTCCGACCCATTACGCCGGTTGGCACGCCAGTCGCGTAAATTCTTGAAAGTGCCAATATCACGCAGCGGGGGCAAACGCCTGTTTGGCCTTCGTTGCACCAGTTTTCTTGGAGCTAAACAATAATGAAACGCAAAGCGGGCATACTGGCCATCGCGCTGGTCGTGCTCATCCTCGTAACGTTTTCGGCCGTTTTTGCACAAACGGTCGACCTGACTACGGCTGGTAGTTCAGGCGAAATCAATAACGCCGTGTTCCTACAAGGCGCGCCTCCCGGATCGGCCGGCACTGGGGTTTGGGATCCTTTCTTGCGCCTCGGCGCAGGTTCGCCGCCTATTGTGTATGGGTATAACTCCGGAGCCAATTTCCCGACTACGGACAACCCATACGTCGACGATTCCAAGACCCACACGCTCGTGCTAAGCAATGTCCCCATTGTTGAATACAATGGGGTGCTTTATCGCGAGTTTGCGCTTGATATCAATCAGACACCAAGCTCCTGTGATCCGCCGAATAGCGGCACTTGCTTGCTGTCGCTAGACAAGCTCAAGTTGTTCGTGACTAACGATCCCTTGCTGACCGGTTTCAACGGCACCGACTTCGGGGCGAATGCCACGCTCGTTTACGATATGGATGCTGGCGACCCGACTAATTCGGTCACGATGAACTATAATCTGGCTCCCGGCAGCGGCGCGGGCGATATCTTCGTCCTTGTCCCGGCCGACCTGTTAGATGGGTACGCCAACTGTGGATATGGCGAAGTGGGTTGCACCACCTATCTCACCCTCT
>JAACJX010000273.1 GCA_014237545.1 Ardenticatenia bacterium
CGGCCGCTGTAGGCCCGCGAGCGCTCGATGGCCAGCACGTCCAGCGGCTCCTCGACGACGCACAACAGGCGGCCGTCGCGCGCCTCGTCGTCGCAGATGGGACAGGGGTCGTCCTCGGTGATGTTGAAGCAGACTGAACAGAGCCGCGTGTGCTCCTTCAGATCTTGCAGAGCCGTCGCCAGATCGACGGCCTGGTTGTCGGCCGCGCGCAACAGGTAGAACGTCAGGCGCGAGGCCGACTTCGGGCCGATGCCCGGCAGGCGGGCGAATTCGTCGATGAGCCGCTGGACGGTGCGCGGCAGCACGGATTGGGCCACGCTATAGCCCTAGACCGCCGAGCAGCCCGTCCATCCCGCCGACGCCGCCGGTNATGCTCTCCATCCGCTGCGCGGCCAGCGCCTGCGACTGCTCGATGGCNGCGTTGATGCCGGCCACGAGCATGTCCTGCAGGAAATCGGCCTCTTCGGGATTGAGCAGTTCCGGGTCGATGGTGATGCTCTGCAGCCGCTGGTGGCCGGTGATCACGACGGCGATGGCCCCGCCGCCGGCAGTCACAGTTACTGTCTCGCTCTCCAGCGCCGCTTGGGCTGCGGCCATCTCCTGCTGCATCTTCTGCACCTGGCCCAGCATGTCGTTGGGCGAGGCGGCTTTCTTCTTGGCTTTATTATGGAATGATCGTTTTGTCATCTGTCCCTCTCGATATGACCGCGGCCGACCGACCGCCGACCGCCGCCCAAAATATTATCCTTTAAATGAGTGGTTCTTCACTCGTCACTCGTCACTCGTCACTCGTAATTCGTCACTCGTCCCTAACCACGCCACCCAACTCCGAGGCCAGCGCCTGGAACTCCTCGCGGGCGATAGGCACAGGGTAATCGGATGTGGTCACCGTGCGCACCATGCAATCGGTCGCGCCCAGCGCCCGGAACGTGTTGGTCACCAGGTCGAGCGCCCCGGCCGTTTTGTCGAATTTGTCCTTCAATAGGGGATAGTCGAAGCCGAGGATGATCGTCTTCCCCTCCAGCGCCAGCGGCTTGCACATCGATAGCAGCGGCGGCAGGTTCTTGTTGTGACGGCCGACCCGTTTGGTCATCTCCGGCCACATCCCGGCCACGGCGGCCACCGTCAGGGCGACGGCCTTTTCCTCGGTTGCCGGCGCTTCTGGCTCGACGACGGGCGACGGACGACGGACCACAGCAGCTTGCTCCATTTCTGGTTCTTCACTTTGCCCTGCTGCCTTTTGGCCGCAGTCTGTAGTCTGTGGTCTGTGGTCTGTGGTCAGCCGTCCGCGGTCGGCAGGCCGCAGTCCGTGGTCTGTGGTCTGTTCTTCGGCCGGCGGCCGGCGTTCGGCCGACTCTTCGTTCGTAATTCGTAATTCGTAATTCGTAATTGCCGCCATCGGCCCTTCCGGCACCAGCTCGATAAACGCCAGTTCCAACGGCAACTGCGGCTGCCAGCTTCCGGCCGGTTGCAGCGCCGCGTCGTGGAAGCGACGCACGGCGTCGATGAGCGCCTTGCGCGGCGCGCGGCGGGCCTGGGCCAGCATCTCCGCCCGGCGCTCGACCGGGCCGTCGACCTCGATGTGGCCGCTCGCCTGGAGCAGCAACAACTGCCGCAGGTGGGCCACCATCTGGCGGCAGAACTGGCGCGGGTCAGCCCCGGAACCGAGCGCGTCGTGGATAGCGGCCAGGCCGCGGGCACTGTCGCCGTCGAGCCAGGCATCGGTGACGGCCAGCACGGCCGCGTCGGGAGCTGTGCCCAACACGATCTGCGCCCGCTCCAGCGTGATGCGGTCGTCGGGCGAGACAACCAGCTGGTCGAGCAAACTCTCGGCGTCGCGCAGGCTGCCCGCGCCCTGCCGGGCGATGAGCTCCACGGCCGCCGGCTCAATGGCCAGCCCTTCCTGCGCCGCCAGCCAATTGAGCCGGGCGGAGATCTCGGGCGTGGTCAGCAAGCGGAAGTTGAACTGCTGGCAGCGGGACTTGATCGTCAGCGGAACTTTGTGCTCTTCGGTCGTCGCCAGCACGAAGATGGTGTGCGCCGGCGGCTCCTCCAGCGTCTTCAGCAAGGCGTTGAAGGCGGCCGTGGAGAGCATGTGAACTTCGTCGATGATATAGACCTTGTACGTCCCCTGGCTGGGGGCGAAGTTGACCTTGTCGCGCAGGTTGCGGATGTCGTCGACGCCGGTGTTGCTGGCGGCGTCGATCTCGATCAGGTCCAGGAAGCGGCCCTCGTCGACGGCCAGGCAGATGGGACAGGTGTCGTCGGGGCGCTCGGCCGGGTCGGCGGCCGTGCAGTTGACCGCCTTGGCCAGCAGCCGGGCCATCGTCGTCTTGCCTGTGCCGCGCGGTCCGCAGAACAGGTAAGCGTGGCCCACGCGCCCGACGGCGACGCCGGCGCGCAGCGTTTGGGTCACGTGTTCCTGGCCAATAACCTGGTCGAACCGGGCCGGCCGCCATTTGCGGTAGAGTGCTTGTGACATGAGCTTGAGTGACGAGCTGCGAGCGACGCGTTACGTATGAAAAGCGCGTCTGAGTGACGGATTCGGAACGCATCACCCGTCGTTCGTAGGTGGGTAGAGTTTAGCACTGATGGGGGGGCTGAACAAGACGGGGACGGCGGCCGGGCCAACACGGGTTTGTGACATTTGTCACGATTCAGCAGGTATTAAGTCACTAGTTATTATTCTTAATAAAGTATACGGTGTTCTTGAACAGCCTAGTTTCCCAACTCTCGTTCATGGAGGAACAATTATGAAGTCTACTCCCATCCGGTACGCATTGTTGAATGTTTGTGTTTTGTTACTCTTAACTGCAACAATTTCGGTTTCAGCCCAGATACCCCCAAGACCTACAGGAACCGTTTCCGTTAAGTGGCAGACCTATCTTGATCCACGTTTCGACTTTACCGTAGAATACCCGGAGGATTGGGTTGTTTTGCCACGTGATGATAGTCGAGGGGCAAGTGGAACTGTCTCCTTTGTGTCAGAATTTGATGCTACAAATAAACAGCCCGACTTTCATCATGCCCCAATCAAGATTGAGATTGGGCTGTACTTGGTTCCTTGGTCGGATAGAGGCGCATTGCTGGACAACTCCTTAAAGGGATGGACAGATCGGTATAACGAATTAGGGGCGGTCGCAGGAATCGAGAGCCAAATAACCCAGTCATATATGGTCGCCGTGGATCAACAAGAGGCTTTGTATGAAGAGGGAAAAGGTTTGTCCGATTTTCGCTACGTCAATGTGCCGCGAGGAGATATTGTTTGGTTTATCTGGTCAAACATACAAGGAGACTCCGGTAAAGCGCTATATGATCACATGATCGCCTCTTTTCGTTTCGGCAAGCATACTCCTCTAAGTTTGCGAGAAGTGTATGGAACCAGCTTCCGTCCCTCACATCTAAGTGGAGCACAGCTAGGTAAGAGCGCATTATTTATTGATGGACAACATCCAACAGAGTTAGTAATGGGCGGGCTAGATCTTAGCTCTTCATGGAAGTCTC
>JAACJX010000480.1 GCA_014237545.1 Ardenticatenia bacterium
CAGCCGCACCAACTCGGCCGCCTTGGCCACGAGTTCTCCGTTTGACCGCGCCAGCTGCCCCGGCGCGACGTAGAGGTTGTCCTCCAGCCCCACGCGGACGTTGCCGCCCATCGACACGGCCGCGGCCACCAGCGGCCACTGTCGCGCGCCGATGCCGATCACCTGCCAGTGGGCGCCGGGCGGCAAGTTGTCCACCTGCTGGACCAGGTGCTTGGTCGTGTTGGGAATACCGCCCAGCACGCCCATGATCAGGCTGAACTGGTAGGGCGGCCGCAGCACCCCCATGTCGATCAGCGGCGTGGAGTTATGGATGTGGCCGGTGTCGAAGCACTCCATCTCTGGCCGCGTGCCGGCGGCGTTCATCGCCTCCAGGAAGAAGAGAATGTCGCCGAACGGGTTGGCGAAGACGTGATCGTGGTAGAACGCCTTCTGCTTGGCCGAATAGATGGCGTAGTTCATGCTGCCCATGTTCAGCGCGGCCATGTCGGGCCGCAGGGCGGCGATGTGGGCCACGCGCTCCTCGCGGCCGACGCCGACCGCGCCGGTGGAGTAGTTGAGGATGACGTCGGGGCAGCACTCGCGCACGGCGTCGTCGATGCGGGCGTAGGTCTCCACGTCGTAGGCCGGGCGGCCGTCGTCCTGCCGGGCGTGGATGTGGACGATAGCCGCCCCGGCCTCCACGCTCCGCCAAGCCTCCTCGGCGATCTCGTCCGGCGTGTAGGGGATGGCCGAGGATTGCTGCCGCGTGGTCAGCACGCCGGTCAGGGCGGCGGTGATGATGGTTTTATTCATGGGGCGACTCCTGCGAACGATGGAACTCTACCTGTTATTTTAACCTGGTACGGGTATGTCGGGTGGATAACGATCTAACTTACTTCTCAGGTTTCTTCCGGCCAGGTAAAGGTATTATATAAGGCGCTGGTCGTTGGCCCGCACCTCAAATTCAAGACCCTAAGTGGAGGTTTCCGATGAGCACCAAGAAGGACACCGCAACGCCCGCCAAGAAGTCCGATGGATTCACGGCCGAGGAACGCGCCGCGATGAAGGAGCGCGCCAGGGAGTTGAAGGCCGAGGCGCGGTCGAACAAGAAGCGCGAGGACGGCGAGCGCGACCTGCTGGAGAAAATCGCCGAGATGCCGGAGCCGGAGCGCGCCATGGCCACGCGGCTGCACGCGATCATCATTGAGACAGCGCCGGCCCTGTTTCCGAAAACATGGTATGGCATGCCTGCTTACGCTACTGACGACGGCAAGATCGTCTGCTTCTACCAGAGCGCGCAGAAGTTCGACACGCGCTACGGGACGCTCGGCTTCAACGACTCGGCCAAGCTCGACGACGGGAATCTGTGGCCGGTGGCCTACGCGCTGAAGGAGATGACGGCCGCGGAGGAGGAGAAGATCAGGGCGCTGGTGAAGAAGGCGGTGAGTTGAGGGGTGAGATTGCCACCTTTTATTTACTGCGAGAAGGCTACACCCCGCCATTATGAATAAACTTGTTCAAACGGCGGAGGTGTTTCCGTGAAATTGTATTGCACAGGTTGGTCTATGATTATTCCCTAGTCATTCAGCATGAATGATTGCTGAACGCGGTCTGAAAATTTACCAAGTAAGGGCTTACTTGTTATGTGTGGAGTGGTGTTCCTGTGATGAATCAGGCAGAACGTGGGTAGTGATGGTACCCCAGTCGTCTTTGTAAGCCTGAATGAGGCTACTCTTAAATCCGGCGTGCGTCGAGCGATGATTTTTCGGTCGCCGGAAATCGTGGGTATCCAGGTATTGGCGATATTGTTCGGTCAGCAGGTCCTGCAAGGTACTCTCGGCGAGGATGAAAAACTCATCTCCGCCGTATTGAGTGGCGGCGATTACGAAGACATAGATGAGGTTTTGGACGATCAATGGCTTCTTACCACCGATTATTTGCCGTTTGCCGTCGAGTGTGATGTCCACAAATCGGGCAATATTGAAATGCCACGACCCGGCCGTGGCTGTCTTGATCTGCACGGGGAGCGAGTGGCCGCGGCCGTCGGTAGCAATCAAATCAAAGTCGGGGACATTACCGGAGAACGTCGCCACGAGCAACCCGCGCCGCGCCAGTTCGCAAGCAACCAAGTATTCGCCAACTTGCTTCGTGAGCTGGTATTGCCTGCCGGATATCATGCCAACCTTCCTACGATCAATCCCCAGCTGCTTCCAGAATTTGCAACGTTCTCGCCTGAATTGATTCGAGCACGGAGTCCCTTAAAAAGGAACTTGCGTCCAGAATCTCAACACCGATCATCTCGTTGTTGGCATTCAGTTCGACAGTGATTGTCGGGCTCAATTCGATGCTTCTGCTTTCCGGACCACCAGCGATAACAATGTGTAAAACATCTTCGTCTTCAAAGTAGCGGATTGTTGTTTTATTCATGGATGAGCCTTTCTGTCCGTAGCCTAAACTCGATTTGTTGTCTGCTAATCGAATGGACTGTTATAGGTATGATAGTATCCTCGTCTTCGTCGTAGGGCACGATGACTAGTCCTGTTCCATGACGGCCAACAACAACTCTTCGTCTTGTCTCGGTATCGAAGTATCTCTCATTCGAATGATGGAGAATCTGCTCAAGTATTGTCAGATCAAATCCACGTAGATTTGCTCGATATTTTAGATAGTTTGTCCAGATTATCGATCGCATTCTAAGATACCGGTGGGAATGAACGATTTAATAAAGCGGAAAATGGACCTTCTAACTATTCAAAAGCCTAGGGTTGTTATATTGCTTGTAGCTATATAACGCAACTCCTCGTTTTTAGTCCCACTCCCGTTCATCCACCACCATCGGCCCTTCACTCCCCACCTCCCCAAACCCCACCTCATCCACCCGCACCCGGCACACCCCCTGCACAGCCGCCTTCAGCCCCTCGGCGATAGCCGTCCGGTCGGCGCTCTCGTCGGCTTGGACGCGCAGCGCGAAGTGGTCGCGCACGCCGTCGGGGCGGGTGATGATGGCTTGAAAAGCCACCACGCCCGGCACCTGCGCCGCGGCGAAGCGCAGCTGGTTGGGGTGCAGGAACATGCCGCGCACCTTCACCGCCTCGCCNCGCCGGCCGACGAGGATGACCGCCCGCTCTGCCTGCGCGCTTTCGCCCCGCCGCGGGTCGATATTCATCGCCAGGTCGCCCGTGCCGAAGCGGATCAGCGGGTAGAGNCGGNTGGTGTTGGTGACCACGACCTCGCCNGTCTCGCCGGGGCCGACGGGCTGGCCGCTGTCNGGGTTGACGACCTGGATGAGCGGCTCCGGCAGCAAGCGCATGGCCATCCCTTCGCCGGTGTTGACCGCCAGCACGCCCAGTTCGGCCGTGGCGTAGCAGTTGATGACCTCCAGCCCGTATTGCCCGACCAGCGCCTGGCGCAGGGCGGGTGGCAGTGGCTCGGCCGTNGTNACCGCCCGGCGCAGCGAGAGGGCGATGCCCTTTTCCTCGGCCTTCTGCAGCAGGCTCAGCAGGAAGCTGGGCGTGCCGACGTAGCCGGTCGCGCCCAGGTCGCGTGCCATCTGCAATTGCAGCTCGGCCGGGCCGGTGCCGGCAGGGATGACCGTCGCGCCCAGGCGGGTAAACGCGCCATCGAACAAGTAGCCGGCCGGGACGAGGTGATACGACAGGCTGTTGAGGATGACCTCGCCGGCGCTGAAGCCCACGTCGCGCAGCATCTTCACGGCGATGTCCCACGCCGCGTCGTCCTCTNCCGGTCCCGGTTCATAGAGCGGGCCGGGGGAGAAGAAGATGTGGCTGACGGCCGACAGCGGCGCGGCCAGCATGCCGCCGAAGGGCGGGTCGGCCTGCTGCAACGCCACGGCGTCGTCCTTGGTCAGCACCGGTACGCGGTTGAGGTCCGCGGCCGATTGAATATCTTCCGGCCTGACCCCCGCGCCGTCGAGCCGCGCCCGNAAGGCCGGCGAATAGGCGTAGGCATGCTGGATNAGGTCTTGCAGTTGTTGGTCGTTCATGGCGTCCCGCTCCGTGTCGTCAGTGGCCAGTGGGCAGTGACCAGTTTATAGGAGGTCAGTAAGTTAAAAGGTCAGGAGAGAGTGAATTCTGTCTGAGATTCGTAATTCCTGATTCGCAATTATCCCAGCCACCGCTTCCGCCGCTTGTAATGCTTCACGTCGCGGTAGCTCTTGCGCTCGCCGACGGCTGTCAGGCCCAGGTAGAACTCCTTGATGTCGGCGTTCTGGGCCAGGCTGTCGGCCGGGCCGTCGAGGACGATGCGGCCGTTCTCCATCACGTAGGCGTAATCGGCCGTCTGCAGGGCGACGTTGGCGTTTTGCTCCACCAGCAAGATCGACACGCCCGCGTCGCGGTTGATGCGCCGGATGATTTCAAAGATATTTTGCACGAGCAGCGGGGCCAGTCCCAGCGACGGCTCGTCCAGCAGCATCAGTCGCGGGTGGGCCATCAGCGCCCGGCCGATGACCACCATCTGCTGCTCGCCGCCGCTCAGGTAGCCGCTGGTGCGCTGGCGAAAGTCGCGCAGGCGCGGGAAGTAGTCGTAGACGCGGTCGAGGTCGTCGCGCAGCGCCGCGCCGGACGTGCCGCGGAAGAGCGCCCCGCTGCGCAAGTTCTCCTCGACGGTGAGGTGCTGGAACAGCGGCCGCCCCTCGTGCACCTGGACGACGCCGCGCCGGACGATTTCCTCCGGGTACATCTGGTCGATGCGCTGGCCGTCGAATGTCACGTTGCCGCGGGTCACGTCGCCCTGCTGCGTGTGGAGCAGGCCGGAGATGGCCTTCAGCGTCGTCGATTTGCCCGCGCCGTTCGCGCCCAGCAGGGCCACGATCTGCCCCGCGCCGACCTCCAGCGTCACCCCGCGCAAGACCAGGATCACGTCGTTGTAGACGACCTCGATGTTGTTGACNTTNAGCATANNAAGTAATCCNCAGATTTCNCAGATTACNCAGATTNNCAGANNTNAATCNGNGANATCTGNGTAATCTGNGGATCTCTTTAAANNCTTATTCGGCGGGCGGACGGGTGTCGGGGAGCTCGAAGAAGTCCTCGACGACCACGAACTCGATCGCGCCGTCGGCGTTCAGTTGCGCTTGCCGGATCTGGGCCATGTTCGGGGCGCGGTTCTCACCATCGGCCCGCCATTCGGCCATTCCGCCGACATCGATCGTGCCCATGTCTTGCATGGCTTCGAACACNGCCTCGCTGGTCAGGCCTTCGAAGCCGACCATATTCATCGCATGGCGCAGGATGTTGGCCACGCCGAACATCTGGCCGTAGCTGAGCAGGTAGCCGATGTCCTTCTTGGCGTCGGGCAGGCCGGCAGCCTCGAAGTCCTCCAGCGCCATCTGGATGCCGGGGTTGTCGGTGTCGTTCCACCAGTAATTGGGCACGACGCCGTAGTAGCCTTCCATCAGGGCGGAGTTCTCGCCCAGGATATTGACCACGTCGGTGTTCATGCTCCAGTTGACGCCGCTGACGATGGCCGAATCCCANGCGCCCAGGGCGCGCATGGTGCCGATCACCTGCGCCGGACCGAAGGAGAGCGACTGCGACCAGATGACGTTCGCGCCACTGGCCAGCAGGTTCTGCAACTGGCCGGTCACGTCGGCCGTCGGCGACACTTCCTGCGACTCCAGCGGCAGCACGGTGATGCCGCGCCCTTCCAGGTACTCAATGGCGGCATCNGTCGTCGCGCCCGCGCCGAACGCGTTGGCCCAACCGACCACGCCGNCGACNATCTCGTCNCCCGCGCCTTCCGGNTTCACCTCNGCCCAGTTGTCCTGGAGCCAGCCGACAAACCCGGCGAACTGGTCCGAATAGATNGGCCCGGTGCCGAAGGTGTAGCCGTTACGGGGGATGTAGAAGGAGTTGGCATCCAGACCGGCGGTGATGTGGGGGATCTGGTCCTCGATCACGCGGTCCTTNAGGGCGACGGCCGCGCCGCTGCCATAGGTCAGGTGCAGCAGGGGCGGCGGGTCCTCGGCGCGATAGCGCTCGTAGATGGCCACTTCCTGCTCCGGGTCGTATTGCGAGTCCTCCAGGCGGAGTTCCAGCTGAACGCCGCACACACCGCCGGCGGCGTTGATGCGGTCGACCGCGGCCTGCGAGCCGGTGATGAAGCCGTCGCCCAGGATCTGGGCCAGCGGGCCGGTGAGNCCGGCGGCCTGGAAGATGGTGATCGTCTCGCCCTCATAGGTCTGGGCGCATTCCTCGGTCGCCCCTTCGGCCATCTCCGCGGTCGGTTCTTCGGCCGGTTCTTNGGTGGCTTCNGGGGTCTCGGCCNGCGAGGTGGCCGCCGCNGCGACCGTNGCCGCGCCGGACTCNACGGCCGCGTCNACNGTCGGCGCCAGNTCGGTNGCCGCGGCTTGCAGGGTNGGNGCTACTTCNTCNACAGCNGCCTGNACCGTGGGNGCCAGTTGTTCGGCCGCCGCCTGGAGCGTGGGCGCCACTTCGCTGATCTGCGGCGTAGTGCCGCAGGCGACGACGGCCAGGGCCATGATCANTAGCAGTGATACCAGCAATATCCTCTTCATCTCATTTTCTCCTTGTCTGCATACTCAATTCTCGCGCTTCGTTTCCGGTATTCTCTACCGCCTTCAATCCCGATAAACCTCACCTCCTATTAAGATTTATCCGCAGATTTCACAGATTACGCAGATTAAAGAAAAAATCTGCGTAATCTGCATAATCTGTGGATTTTCCTTGCTTACCGCGCGAACGGCCGCAGCCGCCACGCCGCCTTGATGGTCTGCCAGCGATGAGCCAGGCCGCGCGGTTCGAATATCAGGAACAGCATCAGCACCAGGCCGAAAAAGATCGGCCGGAACGACGTCAGGAAGCGAGCCGATTGCGACGGGAACAGCTGCGCCATCTGCTGCCCGGCCACGCCGGCCAGGTCNTCGAGCAGGATCACGGCCGTGACGCCGAGGAACGGCCCCAGATTGGTGCCCAACCCGCCGATGACCAGCATGCCGAGCATAATGATCGACTCCTCCAGGCCGTAGCCGAACTCCGTGCCCACGCCGCGCTGGCTGTGGGCCTTCAGCGCCCCGGCCACGCCGGCCAGAAACGAGGCGATGAAGAACGCCCGGAGCTTGTAGGCGAACAGGTTCACGCCCAGCANCTCGGCCGCCAGGTCGTTGTCGCGCAGCGACACCAGCGCCCGGCCCAGCCGCGACCGGCTGATNTTGAGCGCCAGCACGGTCGTGAGGATCAGCGTGACGAGCGAGATGTAGAAGTAGTTGTTGACCTCGCCGAAGGAGATGCCGAAGATGACCGGCACCGGCGCGGCGATGCGGCCCGTGTTGCCGCCCAGCAGATCGGGGTAGAGGTGGCGGCTGATCCAGGGGATGATGAATTGCGCCGCCAATGNCGCCATCGCCAGGTAGAACCCNTTGACGCGCAGCGAGGGCAGGCCGAACAGCAACCCCGCCAGCCCCGTGCCCAGCCCGGCCAGCAGGATGGCCAGCGGGAACGGCACGCCGAGGTGGGTCGTGGTCAGGGCCGAGATGTAGCCGCCGACGAGCATGAACGCCGCCTGTCCCAGCGAGATCTGCCCGGTGTAGCCGACGAGGATGTTCAGTCCCTGGACGGCGATGATGGTGTAGAAGATCTGGTTGGCCGTGGAGACGAGGTAGGCGCTGGCCCAGAATGGCGCGGTGGCCAGGGCCAGCAGCCCCAACGCCAGCGCGGCCCNCTGCCACGGCCGGCGGATGACGGACATGTCCTGCTCGTAGGTGCGATCGAAATCTCCCGCGGGTCGTAATGCGGCCATAGCGTCTTACTTTCTAAGGGAAATCATCCGCGATAGAGTAGATTAGATAGATGTATCCGAAGCACATTTCCAGTGCCAAAGGGCAATCTGCATACTCTGCGAAATCTCCGGATCGTTTCTTTCATCAAACCCTCTCGATTCGTTTCTCGCCAAACAGCCCTTCCGGCCGGATGAGCAGGACGATGAGCAACAAAATGTAGGGCGCGATCTCCGACGTGGAGCGGACGACCTGCACCGACGACGCCTGGACNAGCGCCGTCGCCAGCCCCACCAGCAGCCCGCCGATGATGGCCCCGGGGAACGACTCCAGCCCGCCGAGCAAGATGGCCGGAAAGGCGACCAGGGCGACGACCGACAGGCTCAGGCTGACGCCGGTCAGCGTCGCCAGCAGCACCCCGCCGATGGTGGCGATGATGCCGGCGATGGCCCACGACAGCCCGAAGACGCGCGGGACGTTGATGCCGACGCCGCGGGCCAGTTCGTGGTCTTCCGACGTGGCCCGCATGGCCAGGCCGGTGCGCGTGTATTGGAAGAAGAGCATGAAGACGATGGCCGCCAGCACGGCGATGATGGCCGTCGCCAGCAGGGCTTGCTTGATGATGATCGTGTCGTTGAACGCGCCTGGAAAGGGGATCTGGATGACATCGCTGGGCGAGAACGGCGCGGGGAAGTTGTTCTTGGGCTGGATTCCGAAGATGATGGCCGCCGAGCCGTCGAGAAACTGGGCCAGCCCGAGCGTCATCAGGACGATGGCCAGCAGCGGCTGGCCGGTCATCGGCCGNAGNGCCAGCCGCTCGATGAGCAGCCCCACGCCGGCCATGACCAGGACGGCCAGCGGGATGGCCGCCCACAGCGGCAGGTTGAACAGCTCGTTCCCGTTCTCGTCCGCCCCGGCGAACCACCACGTGACGAACGCGCCCCACATCACCAGCTGNCCGTGGGAGAAGTTGAACACCTCCGACGAGCGGTAGATGAGGACGATGCCCAGGGCGATAATGGCGATAATGCCGCCGTTGAGCAGGCCGGTCGCAAATTGTTGCGGAACGAGTTGCCAGTTCATAATAATATTGAATCCACAGATTTCACCGATTGCACAGATTGTGGCACGTTGCAAGTCGCATGTAACATGTCCCGTTTAAACTCGCTCTTGCCACACTACTTGCCACCCGCTACTTGCCACCCGCAGTCGCGCCATCCAGCTTCATAACCCGAATTTCCGTCTCGATAAAGCCCTCGCTGCCGTCCTGGTAGCGGACGGGGGCGCGGACCTGGATCGTCTCCTCGCCGCCGTACATGCAGTCGATGATGGCGCTGTAACGGTCGTAGAGGACGTTGCGCTTCAGCTTGCGCGTTCGCGTCATTTCGGACTCGTCGGCGTCGAACTCCTTGTGCATCAGCACGAAGCGCCTCACCCGCGCCGCGGCCGGCAGCGACTCGTTCACCTCTTCGACTGTCTGGCGCACCAGGTCATACACCTGCGGCTTTTGCGACAGGTCAACGAACGTGGTGTAGCCGAGGCGCTGCTTCTCGGCCCATTGGCCGACGTTCTCGAAGTCGATGATGACCAGTGCTGTCACAAAGGCCCGGTTCTCGCCGCCCACGGCCATCACGTCGCGGATGTAGGGGCTGAACTTGAGCCGCCCCTCGATGAACTGCGGCGAGAAGCGCTCGCCGTTGGCCAGGGTCAGCATGTCCTTGACACGGTCGAGATAGATCAGGTGGCCGTCGTCGTCGATGTAGCCGGCGTCGCCGGAGCGAAACCAGCGGCGGCCGTCCGCTTCCTCCAGGATATCCTTGGCCGTGTTGACCGGGTCCTTGTAGTAGCCCTGCATCACCATCGGCCCGGCGATCTGGATCTCGCCGTCGGGCGCGATGCGCAACTCGACGCCCGGCGCGGGCTGGCCCACGCTGGCGAACTTGATGTCGCCGTCGCGGTGGACGGTCGCGCCGCCGGTCACCTCCGTCGAGCCGTAGATCTGCTTCAGGTTGACGCCCAGCGCGTGGAAGAAGCGCATCGCGTCGGGGCTGAGCGACGACCCGGCCGTATAGGCGGCGCGGATGCGCGACAGGCCCAACTGATCGCGCAGGGGCCCGAACACCAGCCGGTCGCCCAGGGCATAGGCCGCCCGCAACCCCGCCCCGGCCGTCTGGCCGCTGAACCGGGCGTCGGCCATCCGATAGCCAACTGGCAGAAAGCGGTTGAACAGGGCGCGGTTGATCCACGTGGCGTCATTCATGCGCACCTGGACCATGCCCACCAGCGAGTCCCACAGCCGGGCGTTATAGAACAGCATGTCCGGCGCGATCTCGCGGATATTCTGCCGCACCGTCTCCGGCTCTTCGGGGAAGTTGATGATCACCCCGGCGAAGACGTGGGCGGCAAANCCNAGGATGGGTTCGGCGATCCACCCCAGCGGCAGGAAGCTGACGTGATTATCGGTGTCGCGGCGCGGGTCCACCTTGTGGTATAGCTCGATGGTGCTCAGGATGTTGCCGTGGCTGAGCATGACGCCCTTGGGCAGGCCGGTGGTGCCCGAGGTGTAGCAGATCATGGCGATATCGTCCGCCCCGCCGAGGGCGACCTCGGTGTCGAAGCGCTCCGGTTCGCGCTCGGCCAGCTCGCGGCCGAGCCGCTGCACGTCGTCGAAGCACATCAGCCACGGGTCGTCGTAGTTCCACAGCCCGCGGTCGTCCCAGTAGATCACCCGGCGCACGTTGGGGATGCGCTCGCGGATCTCCAGCATCTTGTCGCACTGCTCCTGGTCCTTGGCCAGCACGAAGGTGGCGTCGCTGTGGTCGATGACGTAGGCCATCTCGGCCGGGGTAGCGTCGGTGAACAGGCCGACCTGGGCCGCGCCGGCCGCCTGCAAGCCCAGATAGGCCCACAGGTATTGCCGGTCGTTGTCGCCCACGGTGCAGATCTTGTCGCCGCGCTGCACGCCCAGGCCGATGAGGCCCATGGCGAAGTCGCGCACCTGCTCATAGGAGTCGGCCCAGGTGAANTCGCGCCAGATGCCCAGATCCTTCTGCCGCGCGGCAACCTTACCCGGCGGCTGGGTCTGCACCTGGTGCAGGAAGAACTGCGGTAGGGTTTGGGCGGACGCTTCCATAGAAATTACGAATTACGAATTACGAATTACGAATGAAGAAAAGAAGCGTGTCTCGCGATTTAAATTCGTCACTCGTCACTCGTCACTCGTCANTTTCATTCAGGCTTCTCCCAGATAGGCGTGGATGACGGCCGGGTCGCGCTTGATGTCGTCGGGCGGGCCGTCGGCGATCTTGCGGCCGAAATCGAGCACCACGACCCGGTCGGAGATGTCCATCACCAGTCCCATGTCGTGCTCGATCAGGACGATGGTCACGCCGCGNCGCTCGTAGATGTCNAGGATGAAGCGGGCCATGTCCTCTTTCTCTTCCAGGTTCATGCCGGCCATCGGCTCGTCGAGCAGCAGCAGCTCCGGCTCCATGGCCAGGGCGCGGCCGAGCTCCACCCGCTTGCGCAGGCCGTAGGGCAGCGCCCCGACGACCGCCTTGCGAATGTNGGCGATCTCCAGGAAGTCGATGATGTCCTCGACGACCTGACGGTGGCGGACTTCCTCGCGCCGCGCCGGCCCCCAATAGAGGATACTCTCCAGCGCGGTTTGCTTCATGTGGATGTGGCGGGCGGCCATCAGGTTGTCGAGCGTNCTGAGGCCGGTGTAGAGGGCGATGTTCTGGAACGTCCGCGCCAGGCCGAGGCGGGCGATCTNGTCCGTCCGCGNTTGGGTCAGGTCCGTGTCGCCCTTGAAATAGATATGCCCGTGTTGTGGCCGGTAGAAGCCGGAGATGCAGTTGAGGATGGAGGTCTTGCCCGCGCCGTTAGGCCCGATGATCGCGCGAATCTCCCCCCTGAGGACATCGAAAGAGACCTCGGAGAGCGCGGCGTTACCTCCAAAAGAAAGTGATACGCTGTCGACGTTAAGAATAGGTGCTATTAATTGGCTCATTGGCGTGTTGGTCGGTCCACGTCGCGGCAAAAGGTATCATATGTAGCCACGCGGCGCAAGGAAGTGGCGGAAACGGCGAGTTTATTCCATTTTCGGGATGCCTGACCCTCTTCTTTTCGTATCTCGTATCCCGTAATTCGTCTCTTCTAAGGTAGGGTTATCCCCATCCTGACAACGGCCGGCGGAGTTGTTATAGTCTGGTCATACCCAAACCCATCAAGGAGTGAACGAAATGTCCGAACACAATGACAAGCGCGAGGAGAGCATCCCCCAGAGCCATCTTGATCTGATCGCCGGGCCGGTCTACGCGGTCCTGACGACCGTGGCCGACGACGGCCAGCCGGAGAACACCGTCGTCTGGTGCTCGTGGGACGGCGAGTACGTGCTCGTCAACACCGTCGAGGGCCGGCGCAAGCACGACAACGTGCGCGGCAACCCGCTGGTGGCCATCACCGCCATCGACCCCACCGACCCGTACCGCTGGGTCGACGTGCGCGGCTACGTCGAGAGCGTCGTCCCCGACGAGGGCAACGCCAACATCAACTACCACGCCAAGCTCTATGCCGGCGTCGAGGCCTACTACGGCGACTTTGCCCCGCTCGACCGCGAGGGCAGCGAGAATCGCATCATCCTGAAGATCAAGCCGACCAACGTCGTGGCCTATCCGCACAATTAGGACGACAGACCACAAACCACAGACCGCCGACCATCACGCAGGGGCGGGCATGCCGGCCCGCCCCCACTGCCCTATACTGCCCCACCGCCCACTGTTCACCCGCCACCGTCCACGGTATACTCCTGCTTCATGCCCGACCCCACTCCACCCGATCCCGAACTGGCCCGCTCCATCATCGCCGCCGAGTTCGGCTACGTGGCCCAGACCGCCTTCCAGGCCAACGAGGACCGGGCGCGGGCGTGGCAGTACTTCTTCGTCACCTTCGCCACGCTCATCGCTGCCCTGCTGTCGGCACAGGTCGAAACGTCCGTGCGCCAGCAGCTCTACATCACGTTCGCCATCATCTTCGCTCTGCTGTCGGCGCTGGGCCTCATCACCGTCCTGCAACTGGCCCGGCTGCGGCAGGCGTGGCTGGAAAGCGTGCGGGCCATGAACCAGATCAAGGACCAGCTCATCGCCGCCGATCCGGCTCTGGCGGACTTTTTCCGCTGGCGCAACAGCACCATCCCGCCGGCATTCAAGCGGCGCAGCTTTGGCTTCCTGCAAGCGGTGTCGGTGGCGCTGCTCAGCGGGCTGGCCCTGGGCGCGGCTGTGGCCTTCGCGGCGCTGGCCGGCGGGGCGGCCGTCGTGCCATGGGGCCTAAGCCTGCTGGCGGCGGCCGTGGCCGCGGGCGGAATCCTGTGGCTTGGCTACGCCCGCCCGCTGCAAAACGCGCCCCCCGCGCCGCCGGGCCCGGAAGCGCGGCCGGCTAAACCCACCAGCTGACCCATCGGAATCACATCCCCATGAACAACCCCGGTTTGCGTCGCGATCTCGTCCTCGTTACCGGCGCGACCGGCTATATTGGCGCGCGCCTCGTTCCCCGCCTGCTGGAGATGGGCTATCCCGTCCGCGCCCTGGTTCGCGACCCGCGCCGGCTCGATGGCCGGCCGTGGGCGGGAGCGATCGAGATCGCCGCCGGCGACGTGCTGAAGCCCGACACGTTGCCCGCGGCGCTGGCGGGTGTCTCGGCCGCCTATTACCTCATCCACAGCATGGCCGGCAGTGGCGACTTCCACGACCGCGACATCGTGGCCGCGAGCAACTTCGGCGCGGCGGCCAAGGCGGCCGGCGTGGCCCGCGTCATCTACCTTAGCGGCCTGGGCGAGGAATCGGACGAAGACCTGTCCGAGCACCTCAGCTCGCGCCACGCCACCGGCGACGCCCTGCGCGAGTCGGGCGTGCCGGTCACCGAGCTGCGGGCGGCGGTCATCGTCGGCTCCGGCAGCCTGTCATTCGAGATGGTGCGCGATCTGACCGAGCGGCTGCCAGTGATGATCGTCCCCCGCTGGGCNTCCACGCGCATCCAGCCCATCGGCATCCGCGACGTGCTGGCCTACCTCATCGCCACGCTGGAGACCCCGGCCAGCGCCGGCCGGATCATCGAGATCGGCGGGGCCGACGTCCTCACCTATGCCGACATGATGAAGCAATACGCCGAAGAGCGCCGGCTGCGGCGCTGGCTCATCCACGTGCCCGTCCTCACGCCGCGCCTGTCGTCCTACTGGGTGCACTGGGTGACGCCCGTCTCGGCCGCCATCGCCCGGCCGCTCATCGAGGGCCTTCGCAACGAGGTCGTCGTCCACGACCCGCTGGCCCGCGAACTCTTCCCCGACATCGCGCCGTCGGATTACCGCACGGCCGTGCGCCGGGCGCTCGTGCGCGTGCGCGAGGGAGACATCGANTCCATCTGGAGCGACGCCCTCAGCAGCAGCCAGGGCGACCGCAAGCCGGCCTTCTTCACGCTGGAGCAGGGGATGTTCATCGAGCGGCGCGAGCAGCCGGTGGACGCGCCGCCGGCGGCCGTCTTTCGCGCCTTCTCCGGCCTGGGCGGCCGGCGTGGCTGGCTGGCCNTCGNCTGGGCCNGGAAGGCGCGCGGCCNGCTGGACCGGCTGGTAGGCGGCGNGGGCANGCGCCGCGGCCGCCGCGACCCCGACGAATTGCGCGTGGGCGAGGCGCTTGACTTCTGGCGCGTCGAGGCCGTCGAGCCGGACCGCCTGCTGCGCCTGCGGGCGGAGATGAAAGTGCCCGGCCGCGCCTGGCTGCAATTCGAGGCGAAGCCGCGCACCGAAGGCGGCTCGACGCTCATCCAGACCGCCTATTTCGCCTCGCGCGGGCTGAGTGGCCTGCNTTACTGGTACGCCCTCTATCCCATCCACGGCCTCATCTTCGGCCAGATGCCGCGGCGGCTGGCGGAGCGGGCGGAGAGGGACCGGTCATGAAGGACATCGCCTANCGCGCCATGCGACCGGCCGAACTGGACCGCCTGGGCGAGATCGANCGGACGGAGCGCGTCACTCGCGCCTACGTTCAGGAGGGCGACGCGCTGAAAGAGATCGAAGTCGATTGGGACGTGGAGCCCTGGTCGCCCACGGGAACCCACGCCCATAGCGTGCCCGACCAGATCGGCTTCTGCCGGTGGCAGGTCTCGCGCGGGGCAAGCGTCTTCGGCGCGTTCGCCGGCGAGCGGCTGGTGGGCATCGGCCTGGTGACGCCCCAAATCCGGCCGGGCATCGCCCAGCTGGCCTACCTGCACGTCAGCCACGGCTACCGCGGCCGCGGCGTGGGCCGGCGGCTGGTGGAGGAGCTGGAACGCATTGCCCGAGAATCCGGCGACACGCAAATGGTCGTCTCGGCCACGCCGACGGTGCGGACGGTGCGCTTCTACATGAGCTGCGGCTACGCGCCAATGGCCGAGCCGCTGCCGGAGCTGTTGGCGGAGGAGCCGGAGGATGTGCATTTGAGCAAGGGGCTGGACCCCGCCGCTTAACCGTGGCTGCCAAAATGTGATAGACAGAACTGCATCGGGGAGCGGCTTTGGGCCGCACTTTTTGTTTTCACGCCAAGCCAAGGATATGAACATGTCCCAACCAGTCGCTCTCACTGGTAACCATCACATCTCTTTCTTAATGTAGCCTATGGCCTCCTCCGGCGACATGACCCGGCCCTCAGCCCAGGCGGCGGTGAAACTTGCTTCGTCCAATTGCTCGCGCACGGAGTCCACGTCCCGCCGGAAGTCTTCCCGATCTTCCGGGTAGAGTATCACCCTGACGTCGGCCGCCAATAACTTGTCGACGACCGCATATAGTCGAACGGCCTGTGCTGGTCTGCTTTGGGCTGCCGCCACAACCCCCATGCCCCATATATTCCAGGTGTCAAACTCTTTATCACCTTCTATGCTTTCCTGAAAGTATTCC
>JAACJX010000091.1 GCA_014237545.1 Ardenticatenia bacterium
GGCGTTTTACTGCCCCAGGGAGACCACGTCGCCTTTCGCCACGACCTGGCCCGCGAGGCATTGCTCGACGCCATCCTGCCGCCACAGCGGTTGATCATCCACCGGCGGACACTGGCCGCGCTGGCCACTACGCCCGAAGCGGCCGCCAACACGGCTCGCCTGGCCCACCACGCCGCGGCCGCCGCCGACAAGGAAGCGGTATTGCGATACGCTCCCGCCGCGGCCCGCGAGGCGACCGCGGCCAACGCCCACCGCGCCGCCGCCACTCTCTACGAACTGGCCTTGCGCCATGCCGACCACCTGCCGCCAGCCGAACTAGCCCCCCTGCTGGAAGCCTACGCCAAGGAGTGCAATCTGGTTGACCGGCGTGCCGAGGGTGTGGCGGTGTGCTTGCGGGCGGCCGACCTGTGGCGCGACCTGGGTCAGCCGGTGCGGCAAGGGGGGATGCTGGTTGAACTGGCCAACATGCTCATCGGCGTCGGCCGCGGCCAAGAGGCCACCCGCTACCTGCAAGAGGCGCTTACCCTGCTGGAAGCGCACCCACCCGGCCGGCAACTGGCCGTCGCCTACCGGATGCAGGCCAACGTCGCTTTCCTCGACCACGAATACCTGCGCGGCATCGACTGGGCCGAGAAGAGCATTGCCGTGGCCGAGACGATCAACGACACGAGCGTGATCCTCTCCGCGCGCAACGTCATCGGTTCTGCCCTGCTCTTCCTCGATTATGAACACAGTTGCCGCTACCTGGAGAGCAACATCGCCCAGGCGCACGAACAAAGCCTGGAATCCACGGCCGCCCATGCCTACACCAACCTCGGCTCCGGCTCCTGTGAACTCTATCACCTGCGCCGCGCCGAACGTTATCTGGCCGAAGGCATCGAATACGCTGCCCAGCGCGACCTGGACCGCTACCGCCTCTACATGACGGCCTGGCTGGCCATGACCCACCTGCGGCTGGGGCGGTGGTCGGCGGCAGTCGAAACGGCCGAGTCCGTGCTGAGACGGCCCGGCGTGTCCATCCCCAGCCGCATCACGGCCCTGACGGCGCTGGGGCTCGTCCTGGCGCGGCGGGGCGAACCCGGATCGGCCGGAGCGCTAGACGAGGCGCTGGAGCTGACTCGCGATCTGAGCAGCCTCCACCGGGTGGCGCTGGTGCGGGCTGCCCGAGCGGAGACTGCCTGGCTGGCCGGCGAACCGGGAAAGGCCGCCGAAGAAGCGGCGACTACCTTCGATCTGGCCGTTGCCCGCCGGCATCCCTGGTTTGCCGGGGAGCTGGCCTACTGGTTGCACAAAGCCGGGGCGGAAGTGGTCGCGGAAGCGTGGCTGGCTGAACCATTCCTCGCCTCGCTCGAAGACGACTGGCGCGCCGCGGCGGCCGCCTGGGAGCGCCTTCGGTGTCCCTATGAGACGGCTCGGGCGCTGGCCGGCGGCGACGAGGTAGCCCAGAAGGAGGCGCTGCGCCGTTTCGAGGAGATGGGAGCGCGGCCGGCGGCCGACGAGTTGCGTCGTCGCCTGCAGACGACCGGAGCTACCGGAATCCCCCGCGGCCCGCGCCCGGCCACGCGCGAAAACCCCTATGGCCTGACGAACCGTCAATTGGAGATCCTGGGCCTGTTAGCCGATAGCCTGACCAACAACGAAATCGCCGGTCGCTTGCACCTCTCGGCCAAGACAGTCGACCACCACGTCTCGGCCATCCTCGCCAAACTGGACGTCCGCACCCGCGCCGAAGCGGCCGCGTATGCCGCGCATCTCCCTCCTTTATCGCGCGACTAAGCAACCCATCGCCCAGTCAAAATAGGGAATCGCCCCGACCAATATGGGGAACCGTTCCCGATGCAGATTGGCCGCGCTTGCCTTATCCTGTCACGGTGGACCGGGTCGATCCGGCCCATAAGGCTAGCTCATATTCGTTCGAAGGAGTTTTCACCGTGATGAGCGAGATTAAGGCGAATAACNGNACCCANTCCATCTACCGGCGAGCCGTGGGCCGCTATGGGGCGGCGGCATTACTTCTNGCCCTGTTTGTGTGGGCGGNAGNCACGCCGGCGGTCCGCGCGGCCACTATCACCGTGACAACAACGGCCGACGAGAACAACACCGACGGCGACTGCTCGCTCCGCGAAGCGATCCGCTCGGCCAACAGCGATATCGCCGTCGACGTCTGTACCAAGGGCAGCGGCGCGGACACGGTCGTTATTCCCGCCGGCACCTACACCTTCGACCCTGCCCTGGGCGCAACCGGTGAAGACCTGGCGGCGACCGGCGACCTGGACATCATCACGGACCTAACCATCATTGGCGCGGGCCGCCAGAAGACAATCATCGATGCCGACGGTCACGATCGGGTGTTCAATGTGCTCATCAATNCCAGCGTGACCCTGTCGGGCATAACCATCACCGGCGGCGACCCCCACGGAAACCACGGCGGCGGCATCTACGTGGTCAGCGGCGCGTTGACCCTGGACAATGTCCGCGTTACCGGCAACACCACCGGCGGCACGACCATCTACAACGGCGGCGGCATCGCCTTCGTGGGAGATTTTGAGACCCTCGCCGTGAACCAGAGCCGCATCGACAACAATAGCGCTATCAATTTGGGAGGCGGTATCTACGTGGAATCAGATAGTGCCCTGGACATGCTTGGCACGCGCGTCGACCTCAANACGGCTCCTTCCGGNGGCGGCATCGCTCATCCGCGGTCCAGCTACGATCCTCAACAGCGANATCAGCGGTAACACNTCGACGAGTGCGGCTAGCGGCGGCGCGGGCATCTCCAGCAGCAATTCCTTGATNNTGNTCAATAGCACGCTGAGCGGCAACAAGGCCGTCGCCAGCGGTGGTGGGCTGTCCGTGGGGAGCGGCAGCGCNGCCNAGCTTTTCAACGTCACTATCGCCAATAACGAGGCCGACACCGANAAAGACTTCACNGGCAAAGGGGGAGGGATCCGGATCGCCGCGGGAACCGTGACGCTTCGAAATACACTGATNTACGGCAATATCGATTATAGCGCCATCGCGCCCGACTGCTCCGGCATGTTCGACAGCCAGGACTTCAACCTGATCGGCGATCCGTCCGGCTGTGTGATCAACGGCCAAACGGCCCACAATCTCATCGGGGTTGACCCTATTTTGACCGTCCTCAGAAGCAATGGTGGGCCGACATTGACCCATGCCCTCAAGGCGGGCAGCCCGGCTATCGACGCCGGAGATTCCAGTGGATGCGAGGACTACAAAGGTGATAAGCTGACCGTTGATCAGCGCGGCTACATCCGGCCGGTAAACGGCGACGGCTCGCCTGACGTCGTGTGCGACATCGGCGCGTATGAAGCCCTCTCCCCCGGCGCGCCGACGGCCACGCCCACGGCGACGCCAACCAAAACGCCGACCCCGACCAAAACGCCGACCCCGACCGCCACCGGTACGCCAACCAAAACGCCAACGGCGACTCCGACCAAGATGCCCACCTCCGCCCCGACCGGGACCCCCACAACCACAGCCACGGCGACTTTTGGGCCATCGCCAACACCATCCAAAACACCGACAGCAACGGCGACCGCCACATTTGGCCCATCTCCCACAGTGACGATGACATCAACCCCCACGGCTACAGCCACCGAAGGGCCGTCGCCCACGCCAACGCCTACCTCGACAGAGGGACCATCGCCGACCCTGACGATGACATCCACTCCAACGGCCACGTCCACCGAAGAACCATCGCCAACACCCACACAGACTGAGACGCCTGGCCCTTCGCCCACGCCCTTCACGCCTACTCACTGGCTCTTCTTACCAATCGTGCTTCA
>JAACJX010000566.1 GCA_014237545.1 Ardenticatenia bacterium
AAAAAACCGGCCGATGGGTCATGTCCATCAGCCGGTCGAATCCGCTTTTTCTTGTATCGCGTCGCTTACTGGAACGAGCCCCCCTCGCGGCGCAGGTGCTCCATGAACTCGTTGCGCACCGCCCGGTCGGCCTTGAACTCGCCCAGCATGGCTGTCGTCACCATGCGGGGATGCTCCTTCTCCACCCCACGCATCATGCCACACATGTGGGAGCCTTCCACGACCACGGCCACGCCGCGCGGCTTGATAACCTCGTCGATCATGTCGGCAATCTGGCGCGTCATCCGCTCCTGCACCTGCAGGCGGCGAGCGAACATATCGACAATGCGCGGCAACTTGGACAAGCCGATAACCTTCTCGCTGGGAATGTAGGCCACATGGGCGCGACCGAAGAAGGGCAACATGTGATGCTCGCACATGCTGAAGAACTCGATGTCCTTCACGACCACCATCTCATCGTATTCCACGTCGAAGAGGGCGCCATTCACCAGCGCTATCGGATCTGTCGCGTACCCTTCCAAAATTTCGCCATACATCTTGGCTACGCGGTGGGGCGTCCGCTGCAATCCTTCGCGCTCCGGATCCTCGCCGACATTAACCAGGATTTCGCGCACGGCGTCTTCGATGGCCGGCTTGGAAACGATAACAGACCTGGCCGGCGAAGGCTGGAGAATTATGTGACCGTTGCCGTTGGCATGACCGTTCGCGTGGCCGTTACCGTTAGTCTTGAGAATCACCGTCTGCGCCAAATCAACCGCGCCGCCCATCGAGTGTCCGTTGCTACCCTGGTTATGATCGTACATGTCTGTCTCCTATCCTGCATTTATATTTCAAGCGGCATTATGGATAACTCACATCAACCGCTTGCTCGTGTTTAAATCAATATGTACAGGATTATATACGAATGTCCATGTATTGTCAAGTATTTATCAACATTAATTAGAAGTTGGTGATCTTCAGTGGCAAAAAAAGAGCGACCGGCCGGTCGCTCCTCTTGCAACACGGTAAAGTCAAGTACCTAGACAGCCTGTCGTCCCTGATAACCCGAGTGCAATTCATGGAAATATTGAATAGACGGCTCGCCGTAGCGCCAGCAGAGAAAGACGTCCCGCCCATCTCGCTCGCACAGAAAGTCGAGCAATCCGGCCTCAAGACTCTTCATGATGCAGCCGTATGATTGGATGCGCAGCACTAGAGACTCGATCTCTTCAAACTCCTTCACCAGCCGCGATGCGCTGGCCCCGCCCGCGTCGCTGCGCAAATCGGACAGTACCTCGCCGAGGGCGCGACTCTCGTGGCTAACACGCGCGCGCAATTCGAGCAGGCGGCCGACCAACGGCGACAACTCCGGCAGCAAGGCATTGGCTTCTTCCAGCGTAAAATAGCGCATCCCCATGACTTCAACCCTCAACAGGTAAATAAAAAGGGTGGCGGCCCACAGACCCACCACCCTTTGGATAGACTTGGAAAATGGTCAGTATTAGTGACCGCAGCCGCATCCACCGCCGGCCGATTCGGCGTAGCCCTCGCTCTCCTTCGTCTTGAAGGAGGAGCCACAGCCGCACGAAGTGACGGCGTTCGGATTGTCGATCTTGAAGCCGCCGCCCATAATGCTATCGACATAGTCGATGGTCGCCTGATTCAGATACATCATGCTGGTCGGGTCAATAAAAATCTTGACGCCGTCCTTCTCAATCACGTGATCGTAATTACGCGCCTCAGCCTCGAGCGCCATGCCGTACTGCATACCCGAGCAGCCACCGCCGGCAACAAACACGCGCAAACCATAGTCGGGCACATTCTTCTGGATCAAAAGATTGCGCACGGTATTCGCGGCCGCGTCCGTCAGATAGACGGTCTCAATTTCAACCTGCTCCAATTGCTTTAATTCCATAATTGGCAATCCTCATCCCTAAAATATAGACATGATTCTATCAGTGGGGCTGGCCGATGTCAATTTTTATGAAGAATTTCATTATAAGTAACCCCTTGTGGTTGGCCGGCCAACCGGTTAGCTCAACATTCCCTACGAATGGGCAACACCCGCTTGACGGAGTATTGACGGTTGGCTATCCTGACAGGCAGTATGCATCAATTGGGGAATAAAACGCACCGTTTCAGACAGTCAGACCCGCCCATCAGGACGGGTATTTTATCGGCGATCTTGCTCCTTCTGGCGAGCATCTTGTTGGCCGGCTGCGGTGGAGTCGGGGAGGCCTCGCTGGAACCGATCGCTCCGGCCGCAACCCNGGCCGCCATGGTCGAGGCCNCGACGCAAAACAGCGATCCATTTGTGCCAACGCTGCCGCCGCCCGCGCCGACCCTGTCCATGCCGTCATCACCGACACCAGCGCCGACCGCCGACAGCCCGGTCGCGGCCACAGCGGCCATCGTCGCGACCCAGACGGCCGCCGCCGATCCTCCTACCCCGCCGGTCATGGCCTCGGCCACGTCAGATGCGACGGAATCCATCGTCAACGAGCCTATGCCCACGCCTTCCGGCGTCTATAGTTGGACGCTGAAGGTGCCGATCCTGATGTATCACTACATCAGCGAGCCGCCGCCCGACTCGGATGTCTATCGCGTCGACCTGTCCGTCGCGCCCGATTCCTTCCGGCAACAGATGGCCTATCTGAAGGAAAACGGCTATACGACGATAGACTTTTATGACCTGTCTTCTGCCATCGTCGCCCACAGCGAGCTACCGGAGAAGCCTATCCTGCTCACCTTTGACGATGGCTACATCGACAATTATGAGGAAGCCTTCCCCATCCTTCAGGAGTTCGGCTACAAGGGCACATTCTTCGTGGTCACAGAGTTCATCGACGCCGGCCGCGAGGGATATATGACCTGGGAAATGATCGAGGAGATGGCGCAGGCCGGACAGCGCATCGAGTCCCATTCGCGCACCCACCCCGACCTGTCGACCAAGTCCCGCGATGGCCTCATTTGGGAAATCCTCGGCTCGCAGGAGACATTAACCGCCCATATCGGCTACAAACCCCGCTACTTCTGTTATCCGGGCGGGACATATAACGATGAGACGATCCAGATATTGAAGGAACTGGACTTTTGGGGCGCGGTGACCACCGAGAACGGCAGCTGGCATGGGTTCAACGACCGCTTCGAATGGCGGCGCGTGCGNATGCGCTACACAACGTCGATTGAGGAGTTCGCCCGACTGGTTGATCTTGAAGGCACAATTGGCGGCAAAACGCCCGGTTAACTTAATCAAGGGAGCATATAAAACAATGGACAAGGTACTCATCAGCGATCTGCTGATCCGCGGCATCATCGGCATCAATCCCGACGAGCGGGTCAAAAAGCAGGATATCGTCATCAACATCGTCATGTATACCGACATTCGACGCGCGGCCGATACTGACGATATCGCCGACACCACTAACTACAAGGATATCAGCAAGCGCGTGATCGACTTCGTTGAGGGTTCTTCCTTCTTCCTGGTGGAGCGGCTGGTCACGGAGATCGCCCGGCTCATCCTGGAGGATCAGACCGTCAGCCGGGTCCAGGTTCGAGTGGAAAAACCGGGGGCTTTGCGATTTGCCCGGTCGGTGGGCATCGAGATCGACCGGACACGCGAAGATTTCGGCCTCTAGCCCGCGATGTCGCNTCACGACCATTCCAACGACCCGCCGCACCGCGTCGCCGTCATTCTCGGCTCGAATATCGAACGGGAGCANAATATCCCGGCGGCCGTGCGCTTGCTGGCTGGGGCGGCCAAGGTCACCGGCGTTTCCACGGTGTACGAGACATCGGCCGTCGGCGAGCACGAACAGCCCGGCTACTTTAATGCCGTCGTGTTGCTCGAGACGCAACTGGAGCCCGCCGAACTAAAAGATGGCCTGTTGTCCGACGTCGAACAGCGGCTGGGCCGCCGTCGCACGGCCGATAAATTCGCTCCGCGCACGATCGATCTGGATATCGTCGCCTACGACGATGACGCTTTCGACTATACGCCNAAAGACGGTCGCCCGCGCCACCTGCCCGACAGCGACCTGCTGCNCTACCCGCACACGGCCGTGCCAATGGCGGAGTTGCTGCCGGACGCCCGCCATCCGGAGACGGGCGAAATGTTTCGCGCCATCGCCGACAGGCTGCTGGGNGAGGCGGCGCGAAACGGCTATCTGATTGTCCCGCGGCCGGACGTCGATCTGCAAGCGATTTTGAAAAGCGACGGCTCTACTGGTTAAGGGGGATCTCCACCGCATCGGCCGCCGGGTTGGCAGCCTCATCCAGCAAGGGCACGTTCTCCAGGGATGGAAAACGGTACATCCCCACGCGCATGGATAGGGGCAAGGTTGAGTCACTATCCAGCGGCAACAGGAATCGGCTGATCACGACGTCGCCGGGCCGCCACTGTATCCCGGCAAACGCGGCGCCGTCAGCCTGGGCCACCCGCGTCCCGTCGTCAATTAGATGGTTAAACAGGTGATAACGCGACGGATCGGGGTGGTCGGCCGGCCGCCAGTAGATGTCCCACAGGTAGCCCCCCGGCGTGGCACGTAGTCCGTTGTGGCCGGTAAACCGGACGAAGTTTGCCAGGAGCGGCTCCGGCTGCAATGCCACCTTAGCCGGCGGGGCGGCATCCGNCGGCAGCGCAAGTGTCGAATAAGACAAACCCGTGCNGGGAATCGGGAATGACTCTATCACCTCGCCCGCCTGGGCATAAAGCTCACGNGTGGAAGTTGAGTTTTCATTTAACGGCGGAGCCAGCAACGCGACGCTGCGCCCGGCCGGGAAAACGGCCTCCTGATTGACATCCACATAGCGNGCGGGGACGTCGAACAANANCGCCCGAAATTCGGCCGGNAAATCTTCCTCCTCGGGGTCGGAGCCNTCACCCACGAGCAACACCTCACCCGCGTCGCCATCAGCCAGCAATCGTCGCGCGCTGTCGGCGACCGATAGCTTGACACCCACCGGAACGCCAAAGCCGCCCGCCAAAGGATTCTCAGCCACGGCCGCCATAAGCCCCACCCAGGTAGCCAGTTGAAAGCCAATAAGAAATAACGCCACCGCCCAGACAGCGGCGCGCGCCGGCGGTCGTATTGCGTCGAGCACGCGACTGAAAAATGCGCCGGCCAATATGTACGGCGCGGGCATCACGGCGATGAAGTAATGCAGATGAACCGGCGTCCATTGCCACAGGAACACCAGCGCGGGCACGAAGAACCAGGTCAGGCAGATGAAGGCCGCCTGAGACGCGGGCGCTTCCCAATGCTTAACAACTTGCCAAACGGCCCACGCCATACTGAGCACAAGCCAGCCCAACCATATCCAGCGCGCCACGGCTTCGCCTGGTAGGCCGGCGTACCCTGCGCCGGCCAGCGAGCCGGAACCTGCGCCGGTGGCGATCATGAAGATNTACCTGAGCGAATCCAGCGAGAGCACTCGCTCTGAGCCGCCGGACGAGAACACCAGACCGTTTTCCGCCGGCCAGCGACCGGCCANGTACCACAAGAAAGGCGCGGCGGTCNACGCCGCCAACAGCACCCCCAGGAGAAAATGCCGCCAGCTGACGCGACGGCGAAAAACCAACAGAAAGATGAGCGTCGCCGGCGCCAAGCCTATGGCGGCGGGATGTATTTGCATGGCAATCGCCAGGCAGAGCAGATGCAGAACAATGTATTCCTTGCGCCCCTCGACGAAAGCCAGCGCCGCGCCGATGGCCCAGCCGGTGGCAAAGAGATGGAGTAAGTCCTGGGCCCAGATCTTGCGGGAGAAGATAATGGCCCACGGGCTTGCGGCCAGCATCAGNGCTGAAANAGCCGCCGCCCNCGNNCNCCANTAGCGCCGGGCNAGCCAGTANGTNANGCCGACGGCCGCCACGCTGAGCAANCCNGTNAACAGCGTGGCCGCGTAGGGATGCGGCCAGACACGCAGGGGAATNGCATAGAGCCAAACGCTCATAGGGGCATTGGGGAANCCGGTCGAGCTGCTGATGCCGCGCAGGGCAAACTCGCCGCCNGACNTTGTCAGGGCAGCNGTCATNAGCCGGCCCTCATCAGCNTTAAACTCAGTTAAATCGGGGCGGCCGAGGCGGGTCACGGNGGCCAGGNCCAGGATAAGAANGAAAACCAGCCACTCCCGGCGAGNNAGCTTACCAGGCGNCGACTGGCCGACCNNATNAGTTTTCATCCCAATCAAAATCCAGCGTCAGGCTNACCGGGCAGTGGTCAGAGCCNAGCACGTCTGGATGAACGCCGGCATCGACCACATGAGGCCACAAGTCCGGGGAGACGAAGAAGTAGTCCAGCCGCCAGCCGACGTTTTTCTCGCGNGAGAAGGTNACCTGGGACCACCACGTATAGGCTCCNGTCTTGTCCGGGTNNAGAGAACGGTAGGTATCGCAGTACCCCAGCCCGACCACCTGATCGAGCCATTCCCTTTCGATGNGCAGGAAACCGGTNGTATTCTNGTTNTGCCGCGGCCGGGCCAGGTCTATCTCCCGGTGCGAGGTGTTCACGTCGCCGCAAAACACGATGGAACGCCCCTGCGTTCTAAGGGCTTCGATGTAGCCCAGGAAATCCGCGTTGTACTGCATTTTGTATGGCACGCGGCTGTGGTCGCGGCTGCCGTTGGGAAAATAGGCGTTGATCAGGACAAAATCGCCATAGTCGGCCACGATCGTGCGTCCCTCGCGATCGTAGTCGGTCATGCCGAGGCCGATCTGCACCGCGAGCGGCTCCCGCTTGGTGTACAGGGCCGTGCCGCTGTAACCGGCCCGCTCGGCCGGCGCCCAATACGTGTGATAACCGGGTGGCTCCCGCAAGGCATCATCAATCTGTTCCGGGCGACATCTTGTCTCCTGCAGGGCGACGACGTCGGGTTGGGTGGCTGCCAGCCAGTCGAGGAAGATGCCCTTGCGATGGAGCGCGCGCAGACCGTTGACGTTCCAACTGTAGAGAGTCACCATGCTCCGGATTTTAACACGATCGCCCGGAGCGGGAAGACAGCCACTCGCATGGATTGTTACCGGACTCCCATCCGGCTACAATCCGGCACGATGTCGACTATGGATACGCTGCTCGTCAACTTATACGACTTGAGCCGCCCAGCCTTGACCGAGCTTCTCTCCGGCTGGGGCTACAGTGACTACTACGCCGGACTGGTGTGGGCAGGGCTGTACCGCGACTTGGTGGAGAGCAACAGCGATCTCGCCGGCCTGCGGCCCGATTTGGCGGCGCGCCTGGCAGACAAAACCCACATCGGGGCCTTGGTCACGCGCGCGACAATCGACAGCGCCGACGGCCACACGCAAAAGTTCCTG
>JAACJX010000354.1 GCA_014237545.1 Ardenticatenia bacterium
GCAGTTTTATGGCGACGATCATAGATGAATTACGCTGGCGTGGGTTAATCTACGACATGACCGAGGGCCTTGACGATTTGGCCGCCAAGACCAAGGTGACGCTTTACAACGGCTTTGACCCGACGGCCGACTCGCTCCACATCGGCAATCTCGTGCCCCTCATGCAGCTGGCCCGCTGGCAGCGCTTTGGTCATACGCCCATTGCCCTGGCCGGCGGCGGGACAGGCATGATCGGCGACCCCAGCGGCAAGAGCAGCGAGCGCAATTTGTTGACGCTGGACGTGATCGACGCCAACGTGGAGAGCATCAAGACCCAGCTGGCGAGCATCCTCGACTTCGAGGTCAAGTCGAACCCGGCGCAAGTGGTCAACAATGCCGACTGGCTGCGGCGTCTGTCTCTGGTCGAGTTTTTGCGCGACACGGGCAAGCACTTCACGGTTAACTACATGCTGGCCAAGGACTCGGTCAAATCGCGCATGGAGCGCGACGACAGCGGGATCTCCTACACCGAGTTCAGCTACATGCTGCTCCAGGCCCACGACTACCAGCACCTGTTCGATACCCAGCGGTGCGTGCTCCAGGTGGGCGGCAGCGACCAGTGGGGTAACATCGTCGCCGGCGTGGAACTTATCCGTCGGACGCGGAGCGAGAAAGCACACGCCCTTGTGTACCCGCTGCTGGTTCGCGCCGACGGTAGTAAGTTCGGCAAGACGGCCGAGGGTACGAGCGTCTGGCTCAGCCCCACGCGAACATCTCCCTACAGGTTTTACCAGTACTGGTTCAATACCGATGACAGCGACGTCGTGACGTACCTCAATTACTTCACCTGGCTGACGCAGGCGGAGATCGCCGAGCTGGAAGCGTTGGTCGACGAACAACCGGAGCGACGCGAAGCCCAGCGCACGCTGGCTCGCGAGGCCACGCGCATGATCCACGGCGAAACGGCGCTGGCCAAAGCTGAACAGGCGTCGCAGGCTCTCTTCGGCGGCGACATTACCGGCCTGGACGCGGCCGACATCGAGGATATTTTCGGCGAGGTCCCCTCCAACGAAGTGGCCAAAGAGTCGCTGAGTGATGGGCTTGCCGTGGTTGATTTGCTCGTGGAGAGCGGCCTGGCCAGTTCCAAGGCCGACGCCCGACGCTCGATTCAGGGCGGCGGCATCTATCTAAACAACGAACGGGTGACCGACGCGACGCAGGCTGCCGGAATGGGTCAGGCTATCGACGGCCGCTTCCTTGTTCTCCGCAAGGGACGGCGGCAATATCACCTGGTTCGTGTTAGATAGAGGCGATATCAAGTAGCCAGTGAACAATATCCAGTCTCAACAGGTTTGAGCTTGAAATTGTTCACTACTTGCTGTCTTTCGTGAGTTCGCTCGAATGGCGGATGGTGTATATCGGCCCATCGTATCGCAGCTGGCTCTCGATCAGGTGTAGCGCCCCAACGGGTACAACCAGCGGGGGAACCACGGCCGACCAGTCGACCCCCTGCGCGGCGCGTTCGTCCTTGACGCGACCAAGCGTCAGGTGGGCGCGAAAGGGCTTGCCTTCCGGCTCCCAGCCGAGAGGGGCAAGCCCGCCTTCCAAGCCGGCCACCAGGGATAGCAGCCGCTCCTCATGGCCCGCCAGCCCGACCCAGAGGACGCGCGGCCGCTTCATGTTGGGAAAGCAGCCGATCCCTTGCAAGCGCATCTCAAACGGGGCGTTGGCCGCGCCGGCGGCATCCATTGCCGCCTGAACGGCCGGCAGTTTGGCCGTGTCGGTGTCGCCGAGGAAGCGCAACGTCAGGTGTATCTGTTCCGGCTTCACCCAGCGCACCGCGCCGCGCGGGGCACGCCCTTCCAATTCTCTGGCCACATTGCCTAGCGCGGCCTTCACATCGAGTGGTAAATGAATGGCGATGAAAGCACGAATTGTTGCCATACGTGAGATTGTAGGCGTGGAGCACCGATTGCTCAAACATCTCGTTCGCGGTGTAATGGCTTGATGGTATCATCGAGCAAGCTTCAGGAATCTCGTAAAAATGTCTAATCCAATGAACTTCGATCCGACGCTCCATCCCCATCGACGGCGCAACCCACTGACCGGCGAGTGGGTCCAGGTCTCGCCCCATCGCCTGCGGCGCCCCTGGCAAGGGCGTGTTGAATCGGTCCCGGCCGAGCACCGCCCCGCCTATGATCCCGCCTGTTACCTGTGTCCGGGCAACGAGCGGGCCGGCGGGCAGCGCAACCCTGACTACACCGATACCTATGCCTTCACCAACGACTTCGCCGCCGTCTTGCCCGATGTCCCTCCGGTGGATGTGCCGCCGGCTGGCAGCCCGGAACGACTCCTCCGGATGCAGACCTCACCCGGCACGGCCCGCGTGCTGTGCTTCTCCTCGCGCCATGACCTGACCTTGCCGGAGATGGATCTACCCGCCATTCGCCGCGTGGTCGATATGTGGGTGGAGCAGACGGCCGATCTCGGTCGCCGCTACCGCTGGGTGCAACTTTTCGAGAACAAGGGGGAGATCATGGGCTGCTCAAACCCGCACCCCCACGGGCAGGTATGGGGGATCGACACGCTGCCCAACGAACCGGCCAAAGAAGANGAGCAGCAGCGGATTTATTACGAAATGGGTAGACGGCCGTTGTTGCTGGACTACGCCGCCCTGGAGAGCGAGCGTGGCGAGCGAGTGGTCGTGGAAAATGAGGACTGGCTGGCGGTCGTGCCGTTCTGGGCCGTATGGCCGTTCGAGACGATGGTCTTGCCGCGCCGGGCCGTGCAGCGACTGACCGACACCAGATCGGATGAGCGCCAATCGCTGGCTGACATCCTCAAGCGATTACTCGTCCGCTATGACAACCTGTTCGAGACTTCATTCCCCTATTCGATGGGCTGGCATGGCGCGCCCTTCGCGCCGGGTTCGCAAGCACACTGGCAGCTCCACGCCCACTTCCTGCCTCCGCTGCTGAGGTCGGCGACCATCAGGAAGTTCATGGTCGGCTACGAATTATTGGCCGAGGCGCAACGCGACCTGACCGCTGAGCAGGCGGCGGCGCGATTGCGTGAGGTGTCGGAGGTTCATTACAAGGCGCGGCCGGAGTAGCCCCTACTCCTTATAGCCGAACAGCCGCAGCCACTCGTCAATATCCTCGGCCGCTTTCTCTTCCTCTGTTTTCTTCTTCGGCGCGGCCGGTTTGGTCGGCGCGGGCTTGCGCGCCGGGCGTGCGGGGCGCGGCGTCTCCGGCTCCGGGCCGAAGAGCGATAGCCACTCCTGCATCTCGTCGGGGCTCATGGCTGGCGCTTCCGGGCGCTTCGTCTCGGTTTCCTCGCTCGAACCAAAGCGGCGATCGGTCATCATNTTCACGGCGAACGTCTCGGACGGCTGGACGGCGATCCGCCGGCGGGTGGCCGCCGCGGCCACGGCGCTGTCGCTGGTGACGACAACGTATTCGGGCGGGTTGCCGATCGCCTCGATGCGGCGCATGATCACCGCATCGGCCGACGAGTTATTGGGCGCAAAGACCGCCTTCACGCCGCCGCCGGATAAATGTTTGGCTTCCCCGGCGGGCAATCCGGCGTCGAAAATGACCGTCACCTTGCGGCGCGAGTCGGCCGCCGTCCAGCGCCGCAAGAGCCTGACCAGTTTGGCCTCGTCGTCCGGATCGGCCAGGGAAAGGCCAGGCGTGCGGGCGATCAGGTTATGCCCGTCGATCAGATAGTTCATCCGCTCACCCCAATGGTTTCAGTCCGGCGATGCTGGCCGCCAGCCGCTTGATACCGACGCCGGGAAAGGCCACCGTCACCTCTTCATCACCGCCGGTTAATTTGCTCTCGATGACCGTGCCGTCACCGAACTTGCTGTGGTGCACGCGCTGGCCGGTTTTGAATTGCGCCGCCGTGGGTCGCGCCGCGCCGCGGTCGCCGCCATCGCGGTAGGGAGTCGGCAGGCGTTTGCCCTCGGAGTCGTCGTTGCTGTTGCCGTAGGGCGGCCGGCGGTCGGCCCCGCCGCGGCCGGGGGCAGCGGGTTGTGTCCGCGGGCTCTGGCTCCACGAAGTCTTGCCCAAATTCCACGTGCTGGCCCGGTCGATGCTCTCGCGGCGGCGATTGCCGGGGCGTTGCCCGTCCACGAACTCCTCCGGGATATCGATCAGGAAGCGGGAGGGTGTGGATACGGAGCTNTCGCCCCAGGAGGTNCGGCGGAACGCGTGCGACAGGTAGACGGCGTCGCGCGCGCGAGTCAGGCCCACGTAAAACAAGCGGCGCTCCTCGGCCAGCTCTTCCTCGTCATCCATCGACCGGCTGTGGGGCAGCAAGCCCTCCTCAAGCCCGGTGATGAAGACGATGGGGAACTCCAGCCCTTTGGCGGCATGGAGCGTCAACAGGGTCGTCGCCTGCGCGTCGGGGTCGAGGTTGTCGGTCTCGGCCACGAGCGATACCTGCTGCAGGAAATCCCCCAGACTCAAGCCGCCGTCGATGCCGGCGCCATCNATGCCGGCTACGCCGCGCAACTCCATGACGTTGGCCCAGCGCTCCTCGCCCTCTTCCGTGCCATCTTCCAGNTAGGCGCGGTAGTTAATCTGCTCCAGNATCGCGTCCAGCAACTCCCCGACACTCACCCGGTCNCGCAGCGAAATCCANGCCGCCAGCATGCTNCCGAAGTTGAACAGGGCAGCNTATGCCTGACGNGTGAACGGGTGTTGGATGTCTTCATCCGTGGCTAGGCGCACGAGCGCCTCGGCNGGTTGCAGGCCCAGNGCGGCCGCCCAGGCGGCGAANTGCGACTGCGTCTGCTGGCCGATCTTGCGCGTTGGCACGTTCAGCACGCGATTGAAGCTGACCGCGTCGAGCGGGTTGTGAACCACGCGCAGGTAAGCGATCACGTCCTTGATCTCGCGCCGCTGGTAGAACTGGGTTGCGCCCACCAGCCGGTAGGGCATGCCTGCCTGCACGAATGCCTCTTCCAGGGCACGGGATTGGGCGTTGGTGCGGTACATCACGGCGAAATCATTGCCGTTGTACCCTTCCAGCATGAGGCTCTCGATGGTGCTGACGGCCGTCGCCGCCTCATCGGATTCGTTATATGCCTCGCGCAGGATGATCTTCGCGCCCCCCGCCCGCTCGGTGAACAGCTTCTTGGGGATGTGGTCCCGGTTGCGGCGGATAACCTCGATCGCCGCGTCGAGGATCAGTTGTGTGGAGCGATAATTTTGCTCCAGCAGGATCGTGCGCGATTGGGGAAAGTCGCGGTAGAAGTTTTCGATGTTGCGGTAATCGGCCCCGCGCCACTTGTAAATGGACTGATCGGAATCGCCCACGGCGAAGACGCTGTTCCTGTCCCCGGTCAACTGGCGCAACAGCCGGTATTGGGTGGCGTTAGTGTCCTGAAACTCGTCGACCAGGATGTGATGGTAGCGCTCCTGATACTTGGCCAGAATGTCCGGCCGCTCGTCGAAGAGCAGCACGACATTCATCAATAAGTCATCGAAGTCCATCGCGTTGTTGACCTGCAGCGTCAACTGGTAGCGCTCGTAGACGCGGCGCGTGACTTCGCTGGTGTAGTTGGTGGCATGATAAGCATCCGGCGTGATCAGGTCGTTCTTGGCGCTGCTGATGCCGTTGAGCATCTTGCCCGGCGGGAACTTCTTGTCGTCGATGTTAAGTTCCGACAGTGCTTGCTTGACGACTTGCAGCTGGTCGGCCGTGTCGAAGATGACGAAATCGCGCTGGTAATGGGTCAGGTTGTCGGTCTCTCGGCGCAAGAGGCGGGCGCAAATGGCGTGGAACGTGCCCATGTTCAGGCCCTGGGGCCGTCCCTCCAGCAGCTGCTCGATGCGATGCTCCATCTCGCGGGCGGCCTTGTTGGTGAAGGTGACGGCCAGAATGCTCCACGGCGACACGCGCATTTCGCGAATCAGGTAGGCTATCC
>JAACJX010000450.1 GCA_014237545.1 Ardenticatenia bacterium
TATGGAGCGAACAGTAATCAACCATATAGCGCTTGATTACTTCGCCTTTATAGCCCAGGGCGATGACGAACTCATTATGGCCATAGCACGAATAGTGCATCATGATGTGCCACAGGATCGGGCGACCACCAATCTCCACCATGGGCTTGGGCTTGATTTCCGTCTCTTCAGCCAGCCGCGTTCCATGACCGCCGGCGAGAATGCCTACTTTCATACGTTGTCAACTCCTCGGACAGATTTCAGAACCCGACCGCTCGCGCCGGCTGCCCGCCGGCAATCGTTTGGTGTGAGGGGCGTCGGGTTATGCCGCCCCTCACACATTGTAACGAAAAAGTCTAAAGCTTAATCTTAACGGCCCATTGCGTTACGGGCGAACGATGATGGGCAAGACCAACGCCATCCCCTTCACCTGTATGGTGACTGTGGTGCTGCCCTGGCCTGTGCCGTCAGAGGCGATGAAGGTTATCGTGAAATCACCCGTCTGGGTGATGCCCGGCCGCCAGGTGAATGTCCCCGTGCCATCGCCGTTATCCTCGAAGGTCGCGCCCTCGGGCAAGCCGGAGGCCGACAGCGTGAGGGACTCACCCTGGGTGTCCGTGGCCTTCACCTGGAAGGTTACCGATTGGCCGACCAGGACTGTCTTACCCGGAATCGGGTCGACGGTTGGCGGCGGGTTATCGGTGAAGGTCGCCGTTACGACGGTATTCTTCTGGATGGCGAAGGTCAGCGGGTTCTCCGCGCCGTCGAGATCGCCGCTCCAACCGGCAAAGAAGTTATTCGGCGCGGGAACCGCCTGCAATGTGACTTCCTCGCCGCACAGATATTCCGCCTTGGTGGGCGTGATCGAGACGTTGCCGGGGCCGACCTTGTTCACCTGCAAGGTGTGCTTGTTCTGTAAGAAGACCGCGTTAATGGTCAGATCATCCGTGACCGTTACGAACTCCACCGGGTTGGTGCCGGTCAGGTCGCCGCCCCATTGGTTGAAGCTCCAGCACACGCCGCCGTCCGCGATCAGCGATACCTGGTCGCCGTAGAGATAGTAATCCTTCTGGGGATCCAGGGAAACCGTGCCGCCGCCGGTGACGTTGACATCGATCTCATACTTGATCTGGTCGAATGTCGCGGTTACGGCGGTNTTGCCGGTGATGGTCAGCTGGGTCGAGAGGTCGGTTGACGTGACGCCGCCGCTCCAGCCGCCGAACGTCCAGCCCGGATTGAGCGTGGCGTTCAGCGTGACCACATCGCCATAGACGTAGGTCGTCTTGGTGGGCGACACGCTGACCGAGCCACCGGTGCCGATGCCGTTATGAACGAGGTTGACGTTCAGGCTATACTGTTCCTGTTCGAACATCGCCGTCACATTCTCGCTCTTGAGCATGGTAATGGAAACGGTCGGGTTGGTGCCGCTAACGGCGCCGCTCCAGCCAACGAATTTCCAGCCCGGCTCGGGCACGGCCGTCAACTGCACCACATCGCCGTAGACATACGTCGGTTGATCAGGCGATTTGTTCACCACGTTCCCCGCGCCGCCGACACCGTCATTTTCGANAGTGACATTGAGCACGTACTGATCCTGGGTGAACGTCGCGTTCACGTACTTGGGCGCGTCGATTGTGACGGCCGCCGTCGGCGAGGTGCTGACGACGTCGCCGTCCCACCCGGCAAATGACCAACCGGGAATGGTCGTCGCGCTGAGCAGGACCTCTTCGCCACAGAGATATCTTTCCTTGTCNGGTTGCTTGGTGACTGTGCCGGTGCCNACCTGGTTGAGGATCACNCTCATCGGCGCGCCGTCTTCAGGCGAGATGGGCAGGNNGGAGTTGAAGAAGTAGTCAACNACCGACTTGAAGCCCGGCTGCAGACCACCCTGACCGGAATTGCCGGCGAAGAAGCCGATGTTGAGCGGCACGATGGCGGCCGTGTAGGGCGCGCCCGACGGTTTCTTCCAGATTCCGTTCTCCAGATAGAACCAGTTGTAGCTGTNGCCGGTGCGGGTGACNTTCAGGGCCATCGGCACTGGCTTATCAGTNGGCAGGGTGAAGGAGACGTTCTTGATATTGCTGCCATCCTTCATGAAGCGGGCGTANAGGATCCGGCCGGCGGCCGAATATTCAAAGCCGATGCGGACGTAGGTGTCAGCGTCTTCCTCAATGAGGATGCCGTGAAGCTGGCCCTGCGTCTCGACCTGGGTCTCAAACTTGATCTCAACCGAGAAGTCCTCATCGGCCGCGCTCTGCATGATCCGCGGCGGGCCGCCCGCCGACCAGTCGTGGGAGCTTCCCGCCGGAATGGTCAACTCGATCTGTTCGCCATTCATGAAGTAGCTCAGGTCGCCCTTGGGGTCAACGACTTGCCAGAGCGTTTNATCGATGGCGCAAGCGTTGAAGTCATCGGAGAGCAACTCGCCGAACTCCAGCGTCCGGAAGGTCTGATCGGAACTTTGACCGGTATTGCCTTGCTCGTCCGTGCCCTTGAGGCGGAAATGGTAGAGCGTATCCGGCTGCAGGCCGCGGATTTCGAGTTTATGGCTCGTCTTCAGCGTGCCGTCGCCTTCGACAGAACCCAACTCATAGTTCGTTGTCTTGCCGTAGTCGATGCGGCTGGTCGCTGGCTCGTTGGTCGTCCAGCTAACGTTGGCGCCATTCGGTAGCACATCGACGACGATGTTACTGAAAGTGGGTGGAGCCGTGTCGGGATCGGCCGTGTTGAACTTGTAGTTAACCGACGGCATGCAGTTGCCCACCATGTCGCAGGCATCGATCTTGACATTATATTCCGTGCTGAAGTCCAGCTTGCCGCCCTGGGGGCGGTAGACAAGGCGATAATCGCCCATCACGCCCTCGAGCCGCGCCTTGCTGGTCACGTTCTCGCCATTGACGGTCATGACAACAGTCGTCCAGTCGACGCCGTATAGCGTGTCGCCCACGTTGGCAACGATGGGCGATTTGACATCCACATTCGTCGCGTTCGGGGCCGGAGATTGCTTGCTGACCGCCGGGGGGGTGTTGTCGGGCGCGGCATTGGCGCGGCGCAACACGACCATCGGGCCGGGCTGTTCGATGAACGCGCCCGCGCCGCCGGCATAGAGAAATGTGAGCTTGTTGTTGCCGGCCACCAGCTGATTCTTGTTGAATGACTTGATACCCAACGCCCAATCAGGAGACCCCACGGAGGATGCAGTGTTGTTGTTGAACGCGAAGTTCGGATTGCGCCAGTATGCGCCGACCAGGTAGGCCGCGGTGAACTGCGTCGTCACGGTATCGGGCAGGGCGATGGTATAGGTGACCGAATCGGGCCGGCTGCCGTCCATGTGCAGGCCGAAGTCGGTGAAGTCATGGATCAGGAAGGCATTCACCGGCGCGGCGCGCATCATTTTGAAGTTCGCCGATTCGCCACCGGCCGCCTCGCGGACGTTGCCGGCCGCGTCGACGACGCGAATCTTGAACTTAATGCGGGCCTGATTGGTGATGTGCGGAATGTTCCACGTGTAGCTGGCCGTTGTGGCGCCCGCTTTGGGCTTCACCGTGCCGATGTGGTTTATCGTGCCGCCGGTGGGCACTTCTTCCTTGCCGCCGGGCCACCAGTTATTGCGGCCGGAGTTGTGCCAGTCGCGAAAAACCTTGTCGTTATCCTCGTCATAGCCCTCATACCAGGCATGGAATTCGACGTAGGCGGTATCGTTGGAGATGTCGGCCGTCAATATGAGCTTGTCACTGTTGACGGTCAGCGTCCCGCCCGCGTTGGGGTTGACAGAGCCGCTGTCGTCCTGGATGGACGCCAGCTGGCCGTTCGGCGGCTC
>JAACJX010000451.1 GCA_014237545.1 Ardenticatenia bacterium
AATCTTGACGGCCGCGGCTATACAATGATTTTGTAAGGAGCACGCGCGGGGACCGGGCGGGCATTCACCCCATAACAACGCACCAACCTCCCGATCCCCGCCGCGCGAAGAGAAGCCGACCGACATAGATAACGTGGTCCGCACCTGATCCCGACGGTAGGGCGCAACGAGGTATATCCGATGAAATCGATAATTCTGGTCATTACCGGCGATATCGCCTGGACGCGGCGCGCTGTTCATCTGGCGGCGGCAATGGCTCGCGACGTGGCGGCCGAGGTTCGCCTCATCCGGCTGCTGCCCGTGGCCCGGCTGGAAGATCTCGGCGCGGGCCTGCGCGAGGAAATGCTGCCCTACGGCGAGTATGAGACGCTGGCGGGTTGGGTCGATACGGTCAAGGCTTATGGCGTGCCCGTCGGGGTGGAGCTGTTTGAGTACACCGACTACACCGGCGCGGTGCTCAGCGCGGCCGATCAACTGTCGCCGGTGGCGACATTTGCCCCCGCGCCGTGGGGCCGGCCGGCATTCATCGGTCGCCTGCGGCTGTGGTGGCTGCGGCGGCGGCTGGGCCGCCCGCTCTACACGNTGGGCCTCGACGACAGCCCGCCGGCCTGGACCGAGGCGGCGCCGGAGCAGCCCGCCGTCGCGCCGGCCGCGCCGGCGGCCAACGCCCGGTGAGTCATCGAGCGACGCCGGTCGATCGGGAAATTGATTAAATAGTTCGCAAGCTCGAGCGCTTGCGCCACAAAAGAGTTGATTGAAATGGATTCTACAACAGTTGAAATCCCGCAAGGGAGAAAGAAGAAGAATTTGTCCAGCCTGCTGATCGGGCGGCCGCTGGAAACGCGCACGCTGGCCCACCANGTTGTCAGCAAAAAGGTCGGACTGGCGGTGTTCGCCTCCGACGCTATCTCCTCGACGGCCTACGCCACCGAGGAAATTCTGGTCATCCTGGCCCTGGCTGGCTCGATGGCCTACCTGGGGCTGTCGATCCCCATCGCCATCGCCATCGGCGTGCTGCTGGTCATCGTCACCATCTCCTACCGGCAGACGATCTACGCCTACCCGAACGGCGGCGGCGCTTACATCGTCGCCCGCGACAACCTGGGCGAGACGGCGGCGCAGGTGGCCGGGGCGGCGCTGCTGACCGACTACATCCTGACCGTGGCCGTATCGATCTCGTCCGGCGTGGCGCAGATCGTTTCCGCCTTTCCNACGCTCGACGCGTGGCGCGTGCCNATGGCTGTGGGCATCATCGCCATCATCACCGTCATCAACCTGCGCGGCGTGAAGGAGAGTGGGACGATATTTTCAATCCCCACTTACTTCTTCGTGGTCATGATGTTCCTGACCCTGGGGCTGGGCTTCTATCGCTGGGCGACAGGCACGCTGGGCACGGTGACAGGCGTCGAATTCGTCGTGGAAAGCGCCGCGCCGATGACCCTCTTCCTGATCCTGCGCGCCTTTTCGAGTGGTTCGGCGGCGCTNACNGGNATCGAGGCCATCTCCAACGGCATCACCGCCTTCCGCGAGCCACGCAGCCGCAACGCCGCCCGGACGCTGGTGGTCATGAGCACGCTCCTGGTGACGATGTTCCTCGGCATTACTTTCCTGTCGCGCCACATCGAGGCCATCCCCTCGCATCACGAGACGATCATCTCGCAGATGGCCCGCACCATCTACGGCGACGGCAGCATCTTCTACCTGCTGGTCATCGCCGGGACGGCGCTTATCCTGCTGATGGCGGCCAACACCAGCTACGCCGACTTCCCGCGGCTGGCCGCGCTGCAAGCCGGCGACGGCTTTCTGCCGCGGCAGTTGACCTATCGCGGCGGCCGTCTGGTGTTCTCGTGGGGCATCATGACCCTGGCCATTGCCGCCTCCGTTCTGGTGATCGTCATGCGCGCCAGCACCACGGCCCTAATCCCGCTCTATGCCATCGGCGTCTTCCTCAGCTTCACGATCTCGCAAACGGGCATGGTCATTCGCGCCCGCAAGATCGGCCGATTGCAGCCGGNCGAAGAAGTACAGGGGCTGGAGACGGTGATGAAGTACGACCCGCATTGGCGGCTCCACATGGGCATCAGCGCCCTTGGCGCGGTATGCACCTTCATCGTGATGATGATCTTCGCTATCACTAAGTTCACCCATGGGGCGTGGTTCATCCTCATCGTCATCCCGACGCTTGTTTTCATCTTCTTCCGGATCCACCACCATTACCAGGACGTGGCCCAGGCGTTGAGCCTGGAGAACGCCCAGGTCAAGGAGATCGAGACCGACCGAGTGATCACGATGCTGCTGGTCGACGGCGTCCACATGGGCACGCGCCAGATGGTCCGCTTCGCCAAGTCGATGGGCAACCCGTGGCACGCGGTGCACATCGGGGTGAATCAGGAGAAAACGCGAGCCACGCAAGCCAAATGGGACCGTTACATTGGCGAGGGAGAGCTGGTCATCATCGACTCGCCCTATCGCCATCTTGTCGCGCCGATTCGCGAGTACGTGATCGGGCTGTTGAAAGACAACCCGGGGGCCATTGTCCATATCGTCATGGGCCACCTGGCAATGGATTCGCTGCTGACGCAGGTTTTGCACCAGAACAGCTCGCTCATCCTCAACATGGGGCTGACGGGGCTGGAGCGGGTCGTCGTCACCATCGTGCCGCTGCAGGTGCGGCAGAACGGCGGCGAGGTGAACCGCAATATGCTGACCGGCGACGACCTGAAGCGTGCCCGCGAGGAGCGGTCGCAGGCGGGGAATAGTCAGTAGGTCATTGGGTCCAGTGGGTCAGTGGGTCAGTACGCAAACTGACCCATTGACCTACTGTCATAGTTTTCCTACTGCTCCACCGGATAGCCGGCATCTTGCCAGGCCACGATCCCGCCGTCCATATTGTGGACGTTGGTGAAGCCCTGCTCGCGCAGGAAATCGACGACCTGGGCGCTGCGGTTGCCGGTGCGGCAGGTGACGATCACTTGCTTGTCGGTGGG
>JAACJX010000253.1 GCA_014237545.1 Ardenticatenia bacterium
ACGCGAGGCGCAGAAAGAGTGGGAAGAGAAGAAGCGCGGCGAGCTAATGGAAACGCTGCAACCGGGTGAGATTCGCACCGGCCGCGTGAGCGGCATGCGCGACTTCGGCGCTTTCGTCGATTTGGGCGGGGCCGATGGTCTGGTGCACATCGCCGAGCTGTCCTGGCACCGCATCGACCACCCGCGCGAGGTGGGCAAGCTGGGGGATGAGGTCGAGGTCTATGTCCTCGGTGTCGACCAGGAATCGGGCCGGATCAGCCTGAGCCGCAAGAAGTTGCTGCCTAACCCGTGGGACACGGTCGCGCAGCGCTATAACCAGAATCAATTGGTCGAGGGCAAGATCACGCGCATCCTCGATTACGGCGCTTTCGCCGAGATCGAGCCGGGCGTCGAAGGGCTGCTCCACGTCTCGCAGCTCTCTCGCAACCCGGTCGAGGACCCGCGCGCCGTCGTCAAGGAAGGCGAGGTCCATCTTTTGCGCGTGGTCAGCATCGACCAGAAGCGTCAGCGCATCGGCCTGAGCCTGAAAGCCGTGACACCGACGGAGCAGATCGAATGGATGGCCCAGAAGGAATTAGCCGAAGCGCTGCGGATTGAGGAAGAAGAGGCGGCCAACGCCGCGCGCGGTTCTGTCCACCATGGCGAGGACGAAGCCGGCGATACCGTCGTCGAGAACGTTGAAGAGAAGGCCGGCGAAGTCGCCGCTGCCGCCGGTGCGGCCGTCGGAGCTGTTGCCGAAAAGGCCGATGAAGTNNTTGAAGGCGCGACCGATACGGCCGCCGAAGCTGTTGAAGCCATTGAAGAAACGGTTGACGAAGCTGTGGATGTGGCCGCCGAAACGGCCGACGAGGCCGCCGAAACGGCCGACGAGGCCGCGGACGCGGTTGTTGAGACGGCTGATGAAGTCGTCGAGACCGCGGAAGATGCGGCCGGCGAAGCCGTTGAAGCTGTCGAGGAAACGGTTGACGAAGCCGTGGATGCGGCCGGCGAAGTAGCTGAGGTAGCTGGAGATGCGGTCGATGCCACTGCGGATATGGCCGCCGACGCGGCNGATGCGGCGGCGGAAGTGACCGAAGAGGTCGNNGAGAGTGTGAACGACACGGCCGATGACGCGGCCGAGGCTGCCGGCGACGCGGTCGAGGCCGTGGCCGACAAAAGCGCAGAGGTGGCGGACGACGTGNCNGACGCGGCCGGAGACGCCGTTGAAGCGGCCGAGGATACCACCGAGAGCGTNGTAGACCGGATTCAGGANGCCGTAGCCGGCGCGGTAGATGCCGCCAAGGACGCGGTTGAGAANGTGATTGAGAAAATTGAGTCGGCGGTTGATGANGCCGAGCCCGAGCAAGACAAGGGAGAAGCCGCCTGAGGCGGGCTAGTAACAAAAAGTTAGGAGTTTATGGCAAATAAGGAAGATAAATTAGAGGTCGAAGGCACCGTGATTGAACTGCTGCCCAACACGCAGTTCATGGTCGAGTTGGATAACGGGCATCGGGTTTTGTCCTACCTGTCCGGTCGCATGCGCAAGCATTACATTCGTATCTTGCTGGGCGACCGCGTGCGGGTGGAGATGACGCCCTATGACCTGGAGCGCGGCCGGATAACCTACCGGTATCGTCGCAACGTTCAGACCACGGCCGGGGCCTAGATCTCTAGATGGCGGGGTTTTCCCCGCCAGATTACGATAATTTTCATAGCCGGCCGCGCGCCTCAGCGCCGGCCGGCTATATAGGTTATCCAGTCTCCAGCGATGATAGTGCGCTCAACCTGCCCACCGGCAGCGGCGAGCGCTTCTTCCACATCCGGCCCCTGCTCCAGGATGATGCCGCTCAACACGAGCCGGCCGCCGGGAGCTATGTAGTCAAGAAGTCCCTTCTCCGATAGCAACTGAATAATGACCGGCGCCAGGATGTTGGCCACGACAACGTCCCACGCCGGCCGCGTCACTTCGTCGCGCACACTGTCCAATTCGCCGCGCCAAACGCGGATGGAGCGTCCCACGCCGTTTTGGGCCGCGTTATCGAACGTCGCGCGCACGGCCAGATTATCGGTGTCGAAGGCCGCCACCTCGGTCGCCCCGAGCTTGGCGGCGGCAATAGCCAGGATGCCCGAGCCTGTACCGGCGTCCAGCACGCTCATCCCTGGCTCGATGATATCTTCCAGGGCGCGCAGGCAGCCCTGCGTCGTCGGATGAAGCCCCGTGCCAAAAGCCATGCCGGGATCGAGCACCAGGACAATATCATCCGGCCGGGCGTCTTCGTCCGACTCCCGCGGCAGCCAGGTGGGCCAAATTTTTAGTCGGCGGCCGAGGCGGAACGGACGATAGTGGTCCTTCCAGGCGTTGGCCCAATCCTCATCGGCCAGCTGGCGAAAAACCGGCTCGGGAAACGGATAGAGGCGAGACATGTGATAGAGGATTTCCTCGATGCGCCGTCGCAATGCGGGCGTATCTTCCTCTTCGGGGATGTAGATCTTGACCGTCACCACCGATTCCAGCGCGTCGGGATCAGCTGTCGTGTCGTCGCCCAGTTGTTCCAGGACGACGCTCTCCTGATAAGCAAAAGGCCGCAGCACTTCCGCCACGGCCTCGGCCCCTTCGCCATCAGTTCTAACGCTTACTTCCAGCCAGTACATAACTCTCCCTATCATTGGCGGCCGGCGTCTAGCCGAACAGATCGCCCAGCGCGTCCTTCAACTGCCCCAGGATCCCCTTGTCTTTTTGCGGGACAACTTCCTTGCCCAGCGTGCGCGAAAGCTGCTTGAACAAGTCCTGTTGCTCGGCCGACAGATTCTTGGGGATGGCGACGTTGATGATCACCAGTTGGTCGCCCCGGCCGACGTTTTGGCCACGTCCGCTGCGGTCCAGCTTGGGCACGCCGAGACCGCGCATCCGGAACACCCGGCCGGACTGCGTGCCGCCGGGAATGTGCAGGCTGGTCTCGCCGTCGACGGTCGGGACAGTGATCTCGTCGCCCAATGCCGCCTGCGCGACGTTGATCTGCAGGTCGAGGACGATGTCGTCGCCGCGCCGCTGGAAATACTCATGCGGGGCCACGTTGAGGACGACAAACAAGTTACCGGGTGGCCCGCCGTCCAGCCCCGCCCCACCCTCACCTGTCAGGCGGATCTGCGTGTCGCTGTCCACGCCCGCGGGGATCTTGACCTTCTTGGTCACGGTGCGCTCCACCTGCTTGCGGCCGTTACACTCCTTGCAAACCTCGGGGATGATCTCGCCCGNGCCGTTGCATGTGTGGCAGGTGGTCACATTGACAAACTGGCCCAGGATCGACTGCTGCACGCGCCGAACCTCGCCCGACCCGTTACAGGTCGTGCAGGTGATCGGCCGCGAGCCGGGCTCAGCACCGCTGCCGCTGCAGACCGGACAGGTCTCCGAACGGCGATATTCAATATCGCGCTCGGCGCCGAAGATCGCTTCTTCGAAGGTGATCGTCAAATCATAGCGGAGATCGGGGCCACGACGCGGGCCGCGACGACGCCGGCGAGTGCCGGCCGCCCCACCAAACGAACCAAAGAACTCCTCGAAGATGTCGGCGAATCCCCCGAAGCCCTGCTGGTCGAAACCGGTAAAGCCNCCGTTCCCGACNCCGGCGTGCCCGAAGCGATCATAGGCGGCGCGCTTGTCGTCATCAGACAACACCTCGTAGGCTTCGCTGATCTCCTTGAAGCGCTCGCCCGCGTCGGGCTCGTTGTTCACATCGGGATGATACTGGCGCGCCAAACTACGGTACTTCTTCTTTAGTTCCTCTTTCGTTNCTGTCCGGGCCACGCCCAGGACCTCGTAGTAATCGCGCTTGGAAGACATAGTCACCAGAGAAATAGGAATAAGGAATTAGGAATTAAGGTCAAGAGAGCAGTCAATCAATCGCCTGATCCATAATTCCTAATTCAAAATTCCTTGTTGGCTGTTTATTTAGTTGGCGTCGCTGAATTCGCCTTCGATGACGTCCTCATCGGGCCGCCCATCATTCGCGGGGCCGGGGCCGGGGGCCTCTTCGGCCGTTGGTCCATCNGCGGCGCCGCTCTGATACATGGCCGCGCCGGCCTGTTGCAACGCCTGCTGCAAGCGCTCGGCGCTCTTCTGCATGCCNCTGATGTCCCCACCAGCCATCGCCGATTTGACGGCNTCGATCTCGGTCTGGACGGCGGCNCGCTGCGGCTCGGGGATTTTATCGCCGTTGTCATGCAGGAACTTTTCCGCGCTATAGACGGCCGAGTCGGCGTTGTTNCGGGCCTCTACCTCTTCCTTGCGGCGGCTGTCTTCCGCGGCATGGCTCTCGGCGTCGCGCATCATGCGATCGATCTCGTCCTTGGCCAGACCACTGGAGGGGATGATCTGCATCGCCTGCTGGCGGTTTGTNGCCTTGTCGCGCGCGCTGACGTTCAGGATGCCGTTGGCNTCGATATCGAAGGAGACCTCAATTTGGGGCACGCCACGCGGCGCGGGCGGCAACCCGTCGAGGATGAACCGACCCANNCTCTTGTTGTCGGCCGCCATCGGTCGCTCGCCCTGGACCACGTGGATCTCCACCTGGGTCTGACCGTCGGCCGCGGTCGAGAAGACCTGGCTCTTCTTGGTGGGGATGGTNGTNTTGCGTTCGATCAACGGCGTGGCCACGCCGCCCAACGTNTCGATACCCAGCGTCAGNGGGGTCACGTCGAGCAGCACNACNTCCTTGACATCGCCGCCCAACACGCCGGCCTGAATGGCCGCGCCCATGGCCACAACTTCGTCGGGATTGACGCCCTTNTGCGGNTCCTTGCCGAAGAACTTGCNGACGGCTTCCTGAATNGCGGGCATGCGGGTCATGCCACCGACGAGAATGACCTCNGTGATGTCGTTGACGGTCAGTCCAGCATCCTTGAGCGCCTTGCGGACCGGCTCGATGGAACGCTGCACNAGCGATTCGGTCAGNTGCTCCAGCTTGGCGCGGGTCAGCGTNAGGTTCATGTGTTTCGGGCCGGTGGCGTCGGCGGTGATGAACGGCAGGTTCAACTCGCTCTGCATCGTCGTGGANAGCTCNACCTTCGCCTTTTCGGCCGCCTCGCGCAAGCGCTGCAAGGCCTGTTTGTCATTGCGCAGGTCAATGCCCTCTTCCATCTTGAANTGGTCGGCCGCCCACTCGATGATCCGCTGGTCAAAGTCATCGCCGCCCAGGAAGGTGTCGCCGTTGGTCGACTTCACTTCGAAGACGCCNTCGCCCACCTCGAGGATGGAGATGTCAAACGTGCCGCCCCCCAGGTCATAGACGGCGATCATTTCGTCTTTCTTGTTGCCCAGGCCATAGGCCAGCGAGGAAGCGGTCGGCTCATTGACGATGCGCAGCACTTCCAGGCCGGCGATCTTGCCCGCGTCCTTGGTGGCCTGGCGCTGGCTGTCGTTGAAGTAAGCCGGAACGGTGATGACCGCCTGTGTCACGGGCTGTCCCAGATAGGCCTCGGCGTCGGTCTTGATCTTTTGCAGGATCATGGCCGAAATCTCCGGCGGGGAGTACTCGCGGCCGTTCATGACAACGCGCACGTCGCCATTGGACGCACCCTTCACTTCGTAGGGCACATAGCTAAGCGCTTTCTGCACCTCCGGGTCGCTGTACTTGCGGCCCATAAAGCGTTTTACAGAGAAAATGGTGTTCTGGGAGTTGATGACACCCTGCCGTTTGGCAACCTGACCAACCAGGCGCTCGCCCGTTTTCGGGTTTACGGCGACCACGGAGGGGAACAAGCGGCTCCCTTCCGAACTGGGGATGACAACCGGCTCCCCACCTTCCATGACGGCCACAACGGAGTTCGTCGTGCCCAAATCGATACCAATTATCGTTGCCATTTAACGTGTCCTCTTATTCAAAATTGCTAGGTTAGGGGGCGACGGATACCAGCGAGGGTCGTATCACCCGATCGCCCAAACGGTAGCCGCGCCGCATCTCGCGCACGACGATGCCGCTCTCATGCTCTGCGGATGGCTCCTGGGTCAGCGCTTCGTGAATGTTGGGGTCGAATCGCTCGCCCACGCTGGGGATGATCGATACCTCCATCTCCTCCAGCGTAGCCATCATCTTGCGATAGACCAGGGCCACGCCGGCCACCCACGGATCGTTTTGCTGGCTTTTCGGCACGGAATCGAGCGCGCGCTCAAAATCATCAATCAGCGGCAGCAACTTGCTGACCAGATCAACGTTGGCATTGATGTACGTCTCGGCACGCTGTTTTTCAAAACGCTTGCGGGCATTGGCGAATTCCGCCTGGGTGCGTTGCCAACCGTCCAGATTCCGCGCGGCATCGGCCTGGGCCGCCGCCAGTTGTTCTTCCAAAGATTGGGGAGTCTCGGACGCCGCAGCGGATTCCACACCGTTGCCCCCGGTCACTTCTTCCCACTCTTGTTCGTCATTCGGTACTGTCACTCTTGTCAACCTCTATATGATACAGGGTGTCGCCGGGTAAAGTGGCTGTCTCCTGTAAAAAGTAATCGTAAATGAAACCGCTCATCAAATCGGCCACGTAGCGCACCGCGGCTACATTGCGATCGTAGGGCATGCGTGTCGGGCCGACGACCGCCAGCGTGCCGGAGAAGCTCTCGGTCACGCCATAACGGGAGAGGATCATCGTGCAGTCCTTCAACTCCTCCCACCGGNCGTCGCCGCCGATGACCACCTGGACGCCCTCTCCCCCCTGCGCCTCCTGCTCGGCCAGGACCGACGCCAACAGCGTGCGCTCCTCCAGCAGGCGAATCGCGTGGCGAGTGCCTTCGTCATCCAGAATATTGACCAGCCCATCGCGGTAGATGTCGCTGATGGGGCGATGGTCGGCGCGGCGCAGGGCGTCGAGCACCAGGCCCATCACCTCGTTTTCCAGAGTGTCCAGTTGGGCGGCGCTCAGGCGCGCGGCGATCTCATCGGAGTCCTTGTCGTGGAAGATNGTNTTAAGCCGGTCAGCGGCTGTGCTCAGGCGGTGTTGGGGCAGCGGCTCGGCCAGGGTCAGCATCTGCTGCTTCACCTCGCCGCCCAGAAGAACCATGACCATGAGGACCAGCCGGCCCTGNGTAGCGATCAACTGGAGGTGCTTGAAGCGGTTGGCGCGGGCCTGGGGCGCGGTCACAAAGCTGGCGCTACCGGATGTGCGAGCCAGAATAGCCGCTGAGAGGCGCATCCACTGGTCGAGCTCCAGCCGCGCCTGGTGGAACTGGTGGCGAATCATTTGCCGCTCGTGCAGCGGCAAATGAAATTCGCCCAGCAATTTCTGGACGAAGTAACGATAGCCGCGTTCAGTGGGGATTCGCCCGGCCGACGTATGCAACTGAGCTACATAGCCAAGTTCGCCCAACGCGGCGAAATCATTCCGCACAGTTGCGGAACTGACGTCAAGGCCGTAATCCTCGACGAGCGCCTTCGAACCCACAGGCTTGCCCGTCTCAATGTAGCTGCGGACGGCCATCGCCAGTATTCGTTCTTGCCGTTCAGTTAGCTGTTGCAGTTCAACCATGGCCACAATGCAATCATCGACCGGGTGACTAGCTCGACTGCTAAGCTATACCCGGTCGCGCCTTTCTCTCAATTACTCGCCGCATCTTAGCACTCGCCCATAGCGAGTGCTAATCAGGGCCTTCATGAATCATAACATGCCGCCCGATCAGCGTCAATAAGAAGCGTGTTAGATTAACCGCAGGNAAATATCGTCTGAAACTAATAGCGGGGCTCGTCTGTNCGCGGTGAAACGATCTGCCACAGCGTGCGAAGNAGAATCTTGGTGTCGAGCAANATGGACCAGTTCTCCGAGTACCACAGATCGTATTTGGTGCGCTCACTGATGGAGCTATCGCCTCGCAANCCNTTGACCTGGGCCCAGCCGGTCATACCCCCCTTCTCGCGGTGGCGGTCCATGTACCGCGGCACGTAGCGGCGAAACTGCTCGACATAGTAGGCTTGTTCCGGTCGTGGCCCGACGAGGCTCATCTCGCCCAAAAAGACGTTGATGAGATTGGGAAGCTCGTCGACTTCCAGCCGCCTCAGCCACGTGCCGATACGCGTCTGGCGAGGGTCATTCTTCACCGTCCAGCCGGGGCCGTCCTTTTCGGCGTCGGTGCGCATCGAGCGGAACTTGATCATCATGAACTCGCGCCCGTCGAGGCCCATNCGCGGNTGGACGAAAAAGACCGGCCCGGGCGATTCCAGTTTGATGGCCACGGCCGTCATGAACATCAACGGCGAGAGCACNACCAGGCCNACNGCCGAGCCGATCAGATCGATCAATCGCTTGAGCGTCAGCAGGTAACCGCGCAGCGCGTAGTCGCGCACNGAAAGGAGCGGCAGGCCACCNAGGTCCTCGATNCCCGCCGTCGTCGTGATGTACTGGAACANGTCGGGAAATACCTTGATCGTGACNCGGCCGCGCTCGCAATAGGAGATGACGTGGAGCGTCTCGCGGTGGCCTTTNTCCGGAATGGCNACGATCACTTCATCGATCTTGTACTCGTTGATCAGGTCGGGCAGGTCTTCGGGCTTGCCCANAATCGGCACGCCCAGGATCTCCCTCTCCGGCGTATCGCCGTTGATGATGCCGACCAGGTCGTAGCCGAGACTCGGCGACCAGACNATGCGCTGCAGGATCATCCGCGCTGTGTCGCCCGTGCCCACCAGCAGGACCTTATCCTTGCCGATCCCCCGATCCTGNAGTCGCTTGCGCAGCCAGTTGGTGAAGAAGCGGCCCAGCATCAGCAAGATCATCGTCAGCAGCCAATTGTAGACCAGCATCGTGCGCGGATAGTCGAGGATGGCACGGTCGTTGCGAAAGACGATGGTCGACAGGGCAATCGCCATCAGGATGCCGACCGACACGCTGATGAAGACGTAATAGACCTGGTCGATGCGCGAGGCGGCGCGGGGAATGTAATACTGGCGGTTCAGGAACAGGACGATGATGATGCCGACCGCCTGGGTCAAAAAGAGAGAGAAGTAATCCGCCAGCGGCACCTGATTGGCCAGCGGCTCCGGCCAGTCAATGGATACGCGCAGCTGGTAGGCCAGGGCAAAGGCCAACGCGATGAGCAAGAAGTCGAGGATCACCAACCAGATGGTGAAAATGGTGCGGACGCGCTGCGTGGTCATGACTACCGGCTTTAGTATTCCTCAACCGGCAAACCGTTCTTGGCCTGTTCCACGTGTTGCAGGATCGACTCAGCGCCGCTGACGGCCGTGTCCCCCTGCGTGCCGAGCATGGCGGCCAGCTCGCGCACGCGCCCCGGCTTGTCCAGCGCGGCCACGTGGGTAATGGTGCGGCCATCATCCACCGCCTTGCTGACGTGGAAATGAGCGTCGCCATAGCCGGCCAACTGCGGCAGGTGCGTATCGACGACCACCTGATGGTCGGCCTCAGCCGCCAGCCCCCACAGCTTGCGGCCCACGACATCGCCCACGCGGCCGCCGATGCCCTGGTCGATCTCGTCGAAGATAAGGGTCGGCGTCTGGTCCACCTGGGCCAGGGCCGTCTTGAG
>JAACJX010000215.1 GCA_014237545.1 Ardenticatenia bacterium
CGTGGCCATGGTCGGTCTGTGGCCCTACTATCCGGGCCGGGTGCTGGTGGATGATTTCCCCTCTCTGGTCAGCACCATCGACGCCTACCGGCAGCCCGGCGATGCTGTCGTGCTGTACACCGACACCGATTGGCCCGCCTTCGCCTATCACCACCCGGCGGAATGGATCGGCGTCCCCCATCTGTGGGCTATTATCCCCGAGGTCGCGAGCGATTTTCTGGAGCCCATCTGGGAGCGGAACGAAGCCGTCTGGCTAGTCACGACGCCCTATAGCGCCGGCAGCGACCCGCAGCGTCACATCCCGACGTGGCTGAGCCAGCGGGCGACGGCCGAGCGCGAGTTCGCCTACGAGGATATGGCCCTGACCCTCTACGCGCGCACCGCGGCCCGCGCCTCGGCGATGGATACCCTGACCCAAATTAAGCCGCCGGACCCGCTCGACATCGCCCTGATGGATAGCGGGCGAGTGAGCGGGTATTCACAGGCCGCGCGCGACTTCAAGAGCGGCGACATGATCCACCTGTTCCTGTACGGCAGCTGGCCGGGCGGCCTCGTCACGGAAGCCGGCCTCATCGACGCGGCCGGAAGCGTCTGGCAACCGGTATCGGTTTCGTTGCCGCCCACAGACGGCCTCGCCCAGGCGCAGGTCGACCTCATCGTGCCGCCCGAAGCCCCATCCGGCGCCTACCGCTTCTACATTCTCGACGAGAACGGACAGCCCGCTTCTTTCGGCGAACTGACGGTCAGGCAGAAAACGGCCGAAATACTGACGGCCGAAGACGTGGCGATCAGCAATCGCGTCGACGCTGCCTTTGGCGACGGTATCCGTCTGCTGGGGTACGACGTCGGGGCGACGACGGCCCGGCCGGGCGAGACTATCCCGCTGACGATGTACTGGTCATCCGACGGCGATGTGCGCCAGCGGTACAAGGTGTTCACGCACCTACTGGGCGAGGTTTTCAACGCCGCCGGGGGCAACTTCCTGTGGGGGCAGGCCGATAACGAGCCGGCGGCCAACACGCGGCCGACGACCACCTGGCGCGGGGCCGAGGTCATCATCGACGAGTACGCTATTCCCATCGCGCCGGACGCGCCGCCGGGCACGTATCGCATCGAGGTCGGACTGTACGATCCCATCACCGGGCAGCGCCTGTCCGTCCTGGGGCCGGACGGCGCGCCCGCAGCCGATCATGTTGTCCTCACAGAAATTGGTATTGAGTAGCGGCAACGCGGCATCAATCTTCCCCGCTTGTGGTCTGCGCCAGCCGCGCCGGTGAGGCGCATGCATTGAGGCAAGCTATCGCTAACCTTAGCGGTTTTGACCGCGCCATTTCGATAGCGTTATAATCATTTGTTCTATGCTAGATACCCAAGAGGTTGGGCAGGACCCGGCGACGTCGAGCAGGATCCCCGGGTATGTCTGGCCGCTACTCGCGCTGGTCATCATATCTCTGGCCACCATGCTGCGGTTCGACCGGCCGCTCATTCGTGGCGACGGCATCGCTTACCTGGCCTGGGTCGATACGCTCATTCTGGATCGGGACGTCAACTTTGATAATCAGTTGGAACGCCTGCAAACCGTCAACACGTATCAGATCTCGTGGAACGAGGAGACGCAACGCTTCGTCAACGTCTTCCCGTTCGGCGTCGCCCTGCTGCAAGCGCCGTTTTATCTGCTCGGCCACCTGTTTCACAATCAGGGTTGGTACGATCTAAATCCGGAGTACTTCCTGCAAATGCAGGGGCTCGGCCTGCCCTACAGCTTGTGGATGATGATCGGCGCTAACGTGATGGCGCTGCTGGCGATCGTGATGGCCTGGCTGGTCGGCCGGCAACTGGCGGATGACTGGACGGCCGCCGTTGCCGCGTGGGCGGTCTTTCTGGGAACGCCGTTGTTCTATTACAGCACGGTCAGCCCGCTCAATTCCCACAATCCGGGCGCCTTCGCCACAGCCGCGTTCATCTTCCTGCTGGCCGACGTCACTCATGCTTTTAAAGAGGAACAGCCCACGCGTGCCACTCCGCTGTACAAGTGGGTTTTGTTGGGGCTGAGCGCCGGGCTGATGATCCTCGTCCGCTGGCAGTTGCTGCTGGTCGTTGTGGCCGGACTGGGGCTGCTGGTGTGGCAACGCAACTGGCGCGGNCTGCTGACGACCGCGGCGGTAACATTTCTAACGGCGCTGCCGCTGCCGCTGATCTGGCGGCGCATGTTCAACCGTTTTATCGTCGTGCCCTACGAGGCGGTGGCGGGCGAGACCTTTTTAAGCATCCCGAAGGGCAGTTGGTGGGTATTATCGGAAACGCCGCGCAACTCGCCCATACTTTACATAAGCCTTATAGNCCTACCTTTTCTNTGGCGCAAGAACCGGCCGTGGACGGTTTTCACGGTGGTCGTCATCCTGCTNCAGGTGCTTATCAATGGCGCGGTGCTNGACTGGTGGGGCGGCGAGACCTATGGCATCCGGCGAATGGCCGAACTTTACCCGTTGTATGTGATCATGGTTTGCGCGGCCTTGGGGAATATCCACCTGCTCCACGGAGCGGGCAAGACCTGGGCCATCGTGGCCCGCGGCGCGCTGGCCGTCGTCGTCATCTACTCCTTCCTNTATATCTTTTCGTTCTTCAGCTTCACGTGGACGAATCCCGAACACGTCTTCATCGCTGGTCCGGAGACGATGATCCCCTACTTTCTCAACCAGGGAAACCGTTGGGAGATTATCGCGTCGATTTTTCGCACCCATCTGGGCCCACCGGCCTGGCCTATGCCCGGCCCGTAAATTAGTTTTCCAGGAAATTGCATCTATGTCCGAATTGAATTCATTATCTCGCCGCAAAAAGGCGAGGTTACTCAAGTGCGCGGGGGGCAAGACCCGAATCACAGCTCGCCCGAACGGCCGCATCACAACAGTACTGGCTGCCTTATGGCTGGTATTGCTACTGGCGAGCGCAACCGCCTGCGTGCAGCAAGCGCCCTCTTCCACGGCGAATGAGGGCGAGCAAACCGTGACGATTCCACCGCCGCCGACTGCTTCGGCGGCCACCGGCTATCCGGCGGCCAATGATCCAACGGCAACGGCGGCCGTAGAAACCGCATATCCAGCCCCCGAGATGACTGTCTCGGCCACAATGCCCCCTGAGGGGAGCGCGCCAACCACCGAGGCAGCCACGGCCGAAGTCTTCATGCCCGTGATNGATCCCGGGGCCACCGCGACGCCGGCAGCGTCCGCCACGGCCACGCCCGCGCCGACGGACAGCCCAACNCTCGAGGCGGCCGCCCTGCCNCAAGCCACGCCCACGCCCTTTCCNACNGTCGATTTCGCNGCGGCGCGAGACACCTTGCTGGCGCAGGGGAGCGAGTTGGCCACCGTCAAGCACGGCTTCCACGTGACCCTGATGGAGGACAAGACGCTGCTGGATAACTGGATGACTCGCCTTGACGAAGCCGGTGTGCCTTTCTTCCTGAAGACCGTCAATAACGCCGAGCCGCTGTATGAAGCGCAACTACTCATGAAGGAAAGCGGCGTNCCCCACGTGCTGGTCTATCGCGCGGTCGGCGATCTGCCCGACTACAATCTGCCGCCCAAAGAGGCGGCGCGCATCCATTGGGAACTGCATCGCGACCAGTTCCCCCCCGAACTGGATCCGAGCCTGGTCTGGCTGGAGACGATCAACGAACCCGATCGACTCCGTTCGGAATGGCTGGCCGAATTTGCCCTGGAGACCGCCCAACTGGCCATGGCGGACGGTTTCCGCTGGGCGGCGTTTGGGTGGGCCGCGGGCGAGCCGGAACCGGAGCATTGGCAATCCCCGGCCATGCTGGAGTTCTTGCGCCTGGCTGGCGAGAACCCGGATCGCCTGGCCATCGCCTTGCATGAGGGCAGCGGCTCGGTCGAGGATGCCGCTTTCGATTANCCCTTCCGGACCGGGCGATTCCTGAAGCTGTTTGAAATCGCGGATCAGCATGGNATCCCGCGGCCCACGGTGTTGATCACCGAATGGGGGTGGGCCTATGACGATGTCCCGTCGCCGGATGAGGCGATTGAGGACATCGAGTGGGCGTCCAGGCTGTACGCGCCGTTTCCGGAAGTGAAGGGAGCGGCTATCTGGAACTTGGGCATCGGCTGTTGCTTCGGCGACGTGTCGGAACAGGTCAGGGAGTTGATCGACCCGCTGACGGAATTGACCCTGACCCGGTATTTCGAGCGGCCCATCCCGCCGGAAAAGGCATCGACGGATCCGGAACTATACCGGCCGTAGAAGCGTCTTGATAATAACCCTCGCCGAGCGGCCGATTCCCCNCGCCNTCCCGCCNGGCCGCTCGGCGGGCGATAATCAACTGTTAACNGGNGACGCCGCGTTGGCACGCAGCGACGCCATGGGCTATAGTTTGCCCTGATCGCGCCCGGTCTATCGACCCAATGCCCATCGAGGCGACGCCCACGGAAATCCATGCGACTGAAGTTACGTTATGGACGCACAAGACGAACTACTCCTAACCCCATCTGATCCGGATCGCGCCTGGCGNTTCNATTGGGTATTGCCGACGCTTTTCCGCCCCCGTTCCGCGCTGGCCCGCGTCGTCGAAAGCCCCCACCCCACCTGGCGGACGCCGCTGGTGCTGGTGATGCTCGCCGCTGCCGGCAATGCCGTCGCCGCCGGGACGATCAAGGCCGCCGCNGCCGCGGCCGGCGAGATCACCCTGCCCCCCGGNTTCGAATTCTACACCCCGGAACAACAGGCCCAATTCCAGCAAGCGGCCACGGCCACCAACAACGCGACCTTTAACTACGTCCTGCCCGCTCTGGGCGCGGTGCTCGGCGTCATCATCCTCTGGTTTCTCATCGGCTGGTTGATGCATCTCATGCAGACGCTACTTGGCGGCCGCGGGACGAGTCGGGCCGCGCTCAATATCGCCGCCTGGGCCGCCCTGCCTCTCGTCGCGCGCTATATCGTGCAGATCGTCGTGATGATGACGTCGGATCAGTTGATCGCCGGGGCCGGCCTGTCCGGGTTCGCGCCGGCGGGCGAGGGGATTGGCCACGCCTTGCTGGCCGGCATCCTGTCCCAAATCGACATCTACCTCATCTGGCAGATCGTGCTGCTCTATATTGGTCTGCGCCTGAGCAGCCAGTTGCCGCGCGCCAAAAGCTGGCTCACCGTGCTCTTGACGATGGCGATCGTGCTGGCCCTGCGGGCCTTGCCCGCGGCACTGCTGGCCCAGTTCGGCGGCCTGACGGTTATCCGGCCGTTCATCTAGCGCGCCCCACCGGCCACCTCGGGACGAAGCCACATCAAGCCATTCGACATGGACGCCACCAAGAACAACGGGACGCCCGCCGCAAACAGCGTGACGGCTGGAAAGACGACAGGCGCAAGCGGCGGCGGCGCGTTCATCGCCACGACGGGCCTGCGCAAATCTTTCCAGATGGGCATGACGATGGTCCACGCGCTGGCCGGCGTCGACATGACCATCGAAGAGGGCACGTTCCAGGCGATCATGGGGCCTTCCGGTTCNGGCAAGAGCACCCTGCTTTACCTGCTGGGCGGGCTCGACCGGCCGNCCGCGGGCCGCATTGTCGTCGGCGGACACGCGCTGGAGCAACTTGACGAGAACGCCCTGGCCGCCTATCGCCGCCGCTTCGTCGGCTTTATCTTCCAGTCGTTTAACCTGATTCCCAGCCTGAGCGCGTGGGAAAACGTGGCCTTCCCCATGCGCTTTGCCGGCATCGCGCGCCGCGAAAGGCAGCGCCGCGCCTTTGCCCTTCTGGAGCGCGTGGGACTGGCCGACCGCCGCCTGCACAAGCCGACGGANCTTTCCGGCGGCCAGCAGCAGCGCGTCGCCATCGCCCGCTCGCTGGTNAATGAGCCGCGGCTGGTGCTGGCCGACGAGCCGACCGGCAACCTGGACACGACCAGCGGCCAGAGCATCATGGATTTACTGGCCGAACTGCACGGCGACGGCCGAACAGTCCTGGTGGTCACCCACGACCCGCGCATGGCCGCCTATGCGACCCATAAAATCTTCCTTCTTGACGGCTGCGTGGTCAGTGAGGAAAAATATCGCGAAGTGACGGGGGTGGTCTAGCGCTCCGGCAGCTTGCGCTGGCGCNTGTTTGCCCCGTCCCAGAGAGCTTATGATCAATCGTAACCTATTAACCAAGAAATTTGGCGTTCGCCTGAGCCGGCTGGCCGTTGTCGCCGGCTTGATGGCCCTGCTCGCTGTGCCGGCGCTGGCCCAACAACCTACCGAAACACCCACCGCCACCAGCGAACCCCCGGCCCCCGGCCCGCTCACCATCACCGCGGTTCAGCCCGGNACGCTCGTCAACGACAGCGAAACCGAGATCATCATCACCGGCAGCGGCTTTGTCGACGGCTCCGTGGTGGTCATCAATAACTTCGGCGGGTTGCAGACCGCCTTCGTCAGCGCCAGCGTCTTGCGGGCCACGGTGCCGCCGGGCCTGTNGCCGGGNCGCTATAGCGTCCGGGTGGTGAACCCCGACGCGACCACNGCCGAAATGCCCGACGCCTTGCGCATTATCCCGCCCGCCGGGCCGACGAACACCCCTGAACCCAGCGCGACCCCGCCGCCAACGGCTTTTGTCCGGCCGCTTCTGGTGGTCAGTTCGTATGGGGCCAGCGCGCCGCAGATAACGCCCGGCCAGAACCTCGACTTCGAGATGACCATCGNCAANGCCGGGCAGGCCNCNGCNNNCAACGTNNTGGCCACNTTNNNCAGCGGCGANTTCGTCGCCGCGNGNNACCGGCGGCGTNCGCGCCCTNGGCANNCTNNCNCCCGGCGAGACGGCCCGCTTCTGGCAGCCGCT
>JAACJX010000267.1 GCA_014237545.1 Ardenticatenia bacterium
AGGGCGGCAAAGGCGGCGAAGTCGTCATAAGCCTCTTGGTCGAGATAGGTTAACGGCGTGTCCGGCGGCCGCGCCCAATCCGGCGTATATCCGATCCGGGCCACAACCTTCAGCCCATTGGCCCTGGCGTGACCGATGACCAGATCCTGATGTTCCCAGGCGACGCTGCCGTCTTCGGCCTGATAGTAAGCCCACGGAAAAAACTCGACGATCCACGACGCGCCCATTTCCCGAACCATTTGCAACGTGCGTTGAATTTTCCACTCCTCGACTTCATCCGTCAGCCGGGTGTGGACGCCAAGGATAGGGGCTGTGGTGAATACAGGTTGGGGTTCGCCAAACGTGATGAGCGCGGGAGCCGGTTGCAGTAAGGCAAGCACGAGCGCCAGCGCCAGAACGCGCCAGCCCAGCCGAAAAGAGGCCTGCCGCCGGAACTCTTGCCACCATTCAACGAGTTGCATCATACCGTCCATTATAGGTGCGACATGGCCTGAGGCTAAACATGCCCACCGGCGTTTCATGAAAAATGGGTGATTGTTCATCGGAGGTTATAATAGGCATTCGCCATCAAAGGTTCCGTGAGATGTGCTATGACGGTCTAATGACAGGTTCGCGGAGAGATCGACTATGCGTGTATTCATAACCGGAGCGACAGGTTTCGCGGGTTCCCATCTGGTCGAGCAACTGCTGGAGCGGGATCATCACATATTGGCTCTGGTCCACGAAGCGACAAGCCACCAGGAGCTGCCGGCCAATGACCTCATCCAGCCGGTCGTTGGAGACCTGTTAGACCCCGATGGGTTGGCCCGCGCCGTGGCCGAGGCTCGGCCGGATGTGATTTTCCACCTCGCGGGTCAGGCTTATCCCGCCCGATCCTGGATCGATCCGGCGCAGACGATCGCCGTGAATACGGGTGGCACGGCAAATTTGCTGCGAGCCACGGCCGAGTATGGCCGGCCGCGGGTCGTCGTAGTGACCAGCGCCGAGATTTACGGCCCCATCTCCGCCGACGACCTGCCACTTACCGAAAGCACCGTTCCCCATCCCCGCCATCCATACGGCATTAGCAAGCTGGCGGCCGGCGAGCTGGCGCGGGCCTACTGGGAGCGCTACGAACTGCCGGTCATCGAAGCCCGCCCTTTCAACCACATCGGGCCGCGACAGGCGGCCGGTTTTGTCGTGCCGGATTTCGCCTCGCAACTGGCGGCTATTAGGCTTGGCCAGGGCCAGCCTGTAATTCGTGTAGGCAACCTGGAGCCAGAGCGAGACTTCACCGATGTGCGCGATGTCGCCAGAGCTTATTGGCGTTTGGCAGAGCAGGGACATCCCGGCGAAGCTTACCTGATTTGCTCCGGCCGCTCGGTGAGCATTCGCCAACTGCTCGATCATCTTATCGAGTTGAGCGGCGTTTCTGTTGAGGTAGAAATTGATCAGAGGCGAAGGAACGCGGTCGATATCCCTTGCCTTTACGGGAGTTACGCCAAAATCGAACGGGACACCGGCTGGCGTCCGGAGATCCCGTTGCGACAATCCCTAGCCGATGCCCTGGATGATTGGGAGCAACGCTTGCGGCACACTTAAGGCTCGTTATGGCCAAGGATAAAGAACGACTCGATATCCTCCTTGTCGAGCGCGGGTTGGTGGAGACACGCGCGCGGGCGCGGGCCCATATCATGGCCGGAGAGGTGACCGTCGATGGCGCGCGTGTCGATAAAGCCGGGACGCAGGTCCCGCGGACGGCCCAGATCGAGTTGGCCACCCCCATGCCTTATGCGAGTCGCGGCGGCTACAAGCTGGCCGGCGCGCTGGACCACTTTCAAATCACCGTAGAGGGGCGCGTCGCTGCCGACGTTGGCGCCTGCACTGGCGGCTTCACCGACGTTCTCTTGCAGCGCGGCGCGGCTCGCGTCTATGCCATCGACGTGGGGCAGGGGCAACTGGTCTGGAAATTGCGTCAGGACGAGCGCGTCATCGTCATGGAACGAACCAACGCGCGGTATCTTCAAGCGCTCGAAGAGCCGGTGGATTTAGTCGTCATCGATGTTTCTTTTATCTCGCTCAAGCTAATATTACCGGCCGTTCGGGAGTGGTTGTCGGACGGAGCCGATGTGGTGGCTCTCATCAAACCTCAATTTGAGGCCGGGCCGGAATCGGTGGGCAAGGGGGGCATTGTGCGCGATTCGGCCGTACATCGCGCTGTCCTGTATGACCTGCTGGGTTGGGCTGTCGCCCAGGGTTGGAGCACCGCCGGCCTCATCCGGTCGTCCATTCAGGGGACTGACGGGAATATCGAATTTCTTGTCTGGTTGCAACCGGGGGAGGGCGGGAGTCAGGATCCGGCAGGTTTGATAGAAAATGCTCTCGCTTTATAGACTCCCCGGCTTCAATATATACGAATCTCGCTGACCCATTTTACCTGCCGGAGGGCGTCGTCGCTCTCGTTGGGAACTATCAGACGCACCAGCCCTTCGATTCGCTCCAAGGGGCGGCCGTCGATTTCCAATGACAGGATGGCCGGCCGGTCGCCCATCGCCACGAGGTCTTCGCGCCTTAGCCGTGTACGAAAAGCATCGCCGCTGATGACGTCCAAAAAGGTCCAAGTACTTTTCGCGTAGCGAATTGCTAATTCCAGCAACCTGACGCCCTTGAAGGCGAAGGGTCCGCTGGTACCGTGGCCGGTACTCACGATGTAGCAATCGCGCACCTCAGCTTGCGGCAAGGTAGCCAAATATTGAGGCGTGAATCGAAGGGTTTGGTCGTTCGCGATAATGGTCAGCGTTGGGTCGTCGCTAGGTGGTTCTGGATTTGGATCGTGCGAATGGGGCGGGTTCCAATCATTGTACGGCATGCGCGCTATCTCCTAAGCCAGGCCAGATCATGTCAACGGTATCGTTGATTTATCCCGGCAGACAATGGGTAAGCGATGACCATTCTGCTATACTTGCGCCTATGGATCAACGCAAAATTCGCAATTTTTGCATTATCGCCCATATCGACCACGGGAAATCCACCCTGGCCGATCGACTCTTGCAAGCAACCGGCACAATTTCCGAGCGGGAAATGCAGGAGCAGGTGCTCGACAGCATGGACATCGAGCGCGAGAAGGGCGTTACGATTAAGGCCTCGGCCGTGCGCATGAATTATACCGCACACGATGGCGAGACCTACGAGATGAACCTCATCGACACCCCCGGGCATGTCGACTTTGCCTATGAAGTCAGCCGGGCGTTGCAGGGATGCGAAGGCGCCATTCTTGTCGTCGATGCCACCCAGGGGATCGAAGCGCAGACGCTGGCCAACCTCTACATGGCTGTCGAGGCCGATCTGGAACTTTTGCCCGTAGTCAACAAGATCGATCTACCCGCGGCNATGCCGGAAGANGTGGCCGAAGAGGTTGAGAACATTACCGGTATCGCCGCCGAGGACGTGATCCCCATCAGNGCCAAGACAGGGGTCAATATTGAGAATGTACTGGAGGCGATTGTCCACAAGATACCCGCACCCAAAGGCGACCGAGACGGCCCGCTGCAGGCGCTGGTATTCGACTCGCATTACGACTCCTACAAAGGCGTCATCGCCTACGTGCGTATCTTCGATGGCACCATACGCAGCCGCCAAGCGATCAAGATGATGTCAAACGACGTCGTCGTCGAGCCGATCGAGATCGGCATCTTCAACCCCGGCATGATACCTGTCAACGAGCTGACGGCCGGCGAGGTCGGCTACATCGCCACCGGACTGAAAACGGTGCGCGATTGCCGCGTTGGCGACACCATCACGCTGCGCGACAAGCCGGCCGCCAAACCGCTGCACGGCTACAAGTCCGTCAAGCCAATGGTCTATGCCGGTCTGTACCCAAGTGACGGCGAGGATTATCCGCTATTAAAAGAGGCTCTCGAGCGGTTGCAACTGAATGACGCCTCCCTCGTATTCGAGCCGGAGACGTCTAACGCATTGAATTTCGGGTTCCGGTGCGGCTTCCTGGGCCTGTTCCACATGGAGATTATCCAGGAGCGTCTGGAGCGCGAGTATGATCTGGACCTGGTCGCCACCGCGCCCAGCGTCGAGTATGAAGTGGTCATGGCCGGCACAGGCGAGGTGCGTTTCATCGAAAGCCCGGCTGACCTGCCGGACGAAAGCACCATCGCCGAGATTCGCGAGCCATGGATGAGAGTCCAGATTTTTGCGCCGGAAGAGTTCTATGGCACGGTCATGGACCTGGCGCGCAAGCGGCGAGGAGAGTTTATCAAGCAGGAGCACCCCGCGCCGGGACGCGTTGTGCTCCATTACTACTTGCCGCTGGCTGAAATGATCGTCGACTTCTACGACAAGCTGAAGAGCGCCACGCGGGGCTATGCCTCCATGGACTATGAATTTGACAGCTATCGCGCCTCCAACCTCGTAAAGCTCGAAGTGCTGGTCGCCAAGACACCGGTCGACGCGCTGGCAATGATCGTCCATGCCGACGATGCCTACCATCGTGGTCAAAGGCTGGTATCGGAGTTGAAGGACCTGATCCCGCGCCAGATGTACGAAGTGCCGATTCAGGCGGCAACGGGGAAACGGGTGATCAGTCGCGCCAACGTTAAGGCATTGCGCAAGGATGTGCTGGCAAAATGCTATGGGGGCGACATTACCCGGAAGAAAAAGCTGCTGGAGAAGCAGAAAAAGGGTAAGAACCACGCCGCGCACCACCGAATAGCTGTAGTGGTAATAGCCGCCACCATTGGCGCAGGAGCCCATCGACAGCACATAGCGCGGCTCGGGCATCTGGTCGTAGACCTTGCGCAGTGCCGGTGCCATCTTGTTGGTCAGCGTACCGGCGACGATCATGACGTCGGACTGGCGCGGCGAGGCACGCGGCGCGAAACCGAAGCGCTCGACATCGTAGCGCGGCATC
>JAACJX010000077.1 GCA_014237545.1 Ardenticatenia bacterium
GTTCTTCGCGGAGCGGTTCGCGAACCAGGGAGGCGCGGCCGGGCGGCGGTGGCTGNTGNTGCTGCTGGCCGCCTATCTGACGCANGCGNTGGTGACCGGCTACTTCCTGGGCGGCCGCGCGCCCGAACCGGCCACGCCGCCGCCGGCGTTCCGCCTCCCGCCCGAGATGACCGCGTTGGACTACCAGTTGGGCGACGCGATCGTCCTGCGCGGCTACGCGCTCCAGACGGACGTCGGCGACACGCGCCTGACGCTCTACTGGCAGGCGGCCGACTTCCCGCGGGCCGATTACTCCGTCTTCGTCCACGCGCTGGGCGAGAGCGGGGCGATCATCGCCCAGAGCGACGGGCCGCCGGCCGGCGTGCCGACCTGGTGCTGGATTCCGGGTGAGGTGGTGGCCGACGAACGCGTGCTGGTCGCGCCGGGGCCGATCCGCGGGGNGGCCGTGGGCCTCTATGACCCGGTGTCCGGCGCGCGCCTGCCGGTCTCGCCGCCGGTGGCCGACGACGTCATCCTGCTCCCGGTTGGGAAATGAGCGCGCCCCGGTTCAAATCAATTACCCATGGAATTTTCACGGATTTGGACAGACGATGGGGGTCGTCACGGTCTTCGGTCGATCCCGCCTCGGCGAGTTGAAACTCTTTGCCAATTAAATACGGATATTTCCGGCGGGATCAATCCCGCTGCTGTCATACAAAACCCGGCTAAAGCCGGTTACCAACGCCTCCGATAACCTGATTGATCAGGTTTCGTATAACCACCGCGGATTTGAATCCGCGTTTCATTGAACATCCAATCCGTTTCACCCGTGTAAATCCGTAGCCAAATATTTATTCCTACTCAATCGTCCCCGGCGGCTTGAAAGTCACGGTGAACACAACCCCGTCTATCATGGGTGGGGTGTAGTTAATCGCTCCCTCCTGTCAGATTCGTCGTCCGTCCAGCGCCGGTAGCCGATGGTGAACGCCGCCGAGCGCCAGGCGGTCATGATGGTCCCCATGACAACCGAGGTCAATAACAGAACCAGTGAGAATATGCGACCCATCATGGTGTAATGCTCAACTTTATCGGGCTGGCTGAAGAGGTTGGTCAACATTTGGTTGACATACACGTCAACGTCAATCGTTAGAAAAGCGTTCACTAGGTCAGGCGAGCCCGTCACCTGGTAGATAAGATAAGCGGATAAGGCGATGAAAACGCCATTCAATAAACCCCATAACACGACTTGCACGCCGCCGAACCATAATGCCAATGGCACGATCTCGGCCATATTGCCGCGCAGCACCCGCCAGCCATGGCGAATCGTGCCGAAGATGCCCTGNTCGCGCAGCACCATCCCACGGAAGGCGAAAGGATAGATCAGCTGCAGAAAGAACATCGGGATAAAGGTAATGATGGGAAGGCCAAATCCCATCAGGTAGAAGTTCAACGACGCGCCAAAAAACTCTGCCACCGGAGAGAATCGGTAAGGATTGGCCACAACGGGCCAGTTCGCCATGGCCACTTGGCCTACGAATAGCAAGAGAATCACCGGAAGGAACAGGACAAAGGTCATGAGCGCCAGCCGTGGCCCGCGCCGCAGCGCGCGGCCGAATGCGCTACCCGACGCGTCCTGGCCTTCGACATCAGCCACGGTAGTGATAAGACTATCACGCGCCGCCAGCCCTACCAGCCATAGAACCAGGCAGNTGACCAGGACACCGAATGTTAAGGGGCCGATGACGATTGAGTTATTCACTCCCCAAATATTCGAGTAGGCGCCGCGGGGTGTGCCCGTAAGACGCTCCATCAGGGCGGGTGACTCCACCCAGGCCAAGGTGTCCGCTTGATTCAGGGCAGCCCAGGCCAGCAGCGACGCCACGGTGCTCACCAAACCCAATCGCAGCAATTGCTTGCGCTGCCAGATAAGCCGCCAGCTTTGCCCCATTATCGCGGTAGCCTTCACGAATCCCTCCTTACCCGCCACTCGTCAGATGACAGNAGTCACCTTCGTCACTCCCACTNAATCGTCCCCGGCGGCTNCGAGGTGACGTCGAACACCACCCGGTTGACGCCCGGCACCTCGTTGACGATGCGTCGGCTGGCCTCGGCCAGCACGTCGTAGGGTAGCCGCGCCCAGTCGGCGGTCATGAAATCCTCGGTCGTGATGGCCCGCAGGGCGATCACTTCCTTGTATGTGCGATAGTCGCCCATTACGCCGACGCTCTTCACCGGCAGCAGCACGGCGAACGCCTGCTGCGTGCCCTCGCGCAGCAGCTCCGCCCGGCCCAGCTCCTCGAGGAAGATGGCGTCGGCCTGCCGCAGCCGCTCCAGCCGCTCCCAGGTGACNTCGCCCAGGCAGCGCACNGCCAGCCCCGGNCCGGGGAANGGTTGCCGCCAGATGATGCTGTCGGGCAGCCCCAGGGCCAGCCCCAGCCGCCGCACCTCGTCCTTGAACAGCGGCCGCAGCGGCTCCACCAGCTGGAAATGCATGTCGGCCGGCAGCCCGCCGACGTTGTGGTGGGTCTTGATCACCCGCGCCGCGCCGCGCCCCTTGCCCGCGCTCTCGATNACGTCGGGGTAGATCGTCCCCTGGGCCAGGAACTCGACGTCGCCCAACGCCCGCGCCTCGCGCTCGAAGATGCGCACGAACTTCTCGCCGATGACGCGCCGCTTTTGCTCCGGATCGACCACGCCGCTGAGCGCCGCGAGATACTCCTCGATGGCGTTGACGGCGATGAGGCGGATGCCTTNCTCCTGCTGGAAGGCCTGGACGATGGTCAGTGGTTCGCCGGCCCGCAGCAGGCCGGTATCGACGAAGATGCAGGTCAGCTGGTCGCCCACGGCGCGGTGGATGAGGGCCGCGGCCACGGCCGAATCGAGGCCGCCGCTGAGNCCCAGCACNACGCGGCCGTCGCCNACCTGGGCGCGNATGGCCGCCGTCTGCTCNTCGATGAAGTTGGCCGGCGTCCAGTCGGGGGCGCAGCCGCAGATGCGGTGGACGAAGTTGCTCAGTAGCAGGCGGCCCTGCGGCGTGTGGGCCACCTCGGGGTGAAACTGCACGGCGTAGTAGTCGCGCGCGGGGTCGGCCGCGGCGGCGAAGGGGGAGTTGCCGCTGTGGGCCACGGCGTGGAAGCCGGGCGGCAGCACTTCGACCTTGTCGCCGTGGCTCATCCAGACCTGCGCGGCGCGTCCGTCGGGCGACTCCCACCCGGCAACGTGCGGGTTGTCGCGGGCGTGGTTGACCTGCCGCGCCGGGCCGTACTCGTGCTCGGTGCTGCCGGCCACGCGGCCGCCGAGCGGACGCGGACAGAGGCCACCGAACTCGACGGCGCATTCGAGGCCGTCTCGTCCGAGGCGCAGTTCGACCATGCGATGTTCGACGGAGCCCA
>JAACJX010000568.1 GCA_014237545.1 Ardenticatenia bacterium
CGGGCAGCTGCGGCGCGACGACCTCATGCCACCAGTGGTCGCGCAGCGGCCGCATGTCTACGTCGTTCCCCGCCCGGCGCAGGACTATCAGGTGCTCCACCGAGGGCACGGCCGCCGCGGCCTCGTCGGCCACCGGCTTCAGCGGCACGACCGCCCCGCGCCGGAAGAAGCCGTCGGCGGTGAAGAGCGCTTTGGCTCCGGCGTCGGCCAGCCGCGCCGCTACTGCCCCCGCGCCGTAACCGGAGAAGAGGGGCAGGATGACGCCGCCGATCTTGGCGATGGCCAGCAGGGCTACGGCGATCTCCGGCGTCATGGGCATGAACAGGCCAATGGCGTCGCCCGCGCCCAGCCCCAGCGCCCGCAGCGCATTGGCGCAGCGGTTGACCTCGGCCGCCAGGTCGCCGTAGGTCAGCGTCCGCGTCGCCCCCTCTTCCCCTTCCCAGACCAGCGCCGAGCGGTCGCTAGTGTCCGGGTTGGCCGCCCACTTGTCCACGCAGTTATCGACGATGTTCATCCGCCCGTCGACGCACCAGCGCGGCCACTCGATGCCGCCCGAGAGGTCGACAANCCGCGAATAGGGCACGCGGAAGCGGATGTCGAGGTATNTCANNACCGCGTCGGTGAACCAGGCCACGTCACCGGTGGAGCGGGCCATCAGTTCGTCATACGAGCCGATGCCNTNCTGCCGCATGAAGCGCGTCAGGTGGCTGCGCTCGATGTACTCGTCCGTCGGCCGCCAGACGATCTCTCCGCCGAAGGTGAAGTTGTCGTTCATAGGGGGNCTATTGTGCAATGTCCGAGGATTAGTGTCCAGTGTCCGGCATCCATTGATCAGTAGGTTTGTGGGCTGGTAGATNACTGGTCAATCGTCTGTNGTCTGTCGTCCGTGGTCTGTCGTCTGTCGAAGCCGGCATACATGATATAATAAGAAACGCCATGACTCAACCGCTCCCTCAATCCTTTTACACCCCCTCCGCCCTCGTCGTCGCCCGCAGCCTGCTGGGCATGCGCCTGGTGCGCGTACTGCCCAACGGCGCGCGGCTCTCCGGGCGCATCGTCGAGACTGAGGCCTACAGCGGCCTCGACGACCTGGCCTCCCACGGCCACGGCCGCCGCACGCCGCGCAACCTGCCCATGTACGGCCCGCCCGGCCGCGCCTACGTCTACTTCACCTACGGCAACTACTGGCTCTTCAACGCTGTGGCCGAGCCGGAAGGCGACCCCGCGGCTGTCCTCGTGCGCGCCGTCGAGCCGCTGGAAGGGCTGGACGAGATGGCCGCCCGCCGTCCCGGCCGCGATATCTACGAGTGGACCAGCGGCCCCGGAAAGCTGGTGCTGGCCTTCGGCATCAGCGGCGCGGACAACCAGCTCGACCTGACGACCACGGCCAACAATCTGTGGATCGAGCCAGGCGACCCCGTGCCCGACGAGCAGGTGCGCACCGGCCCGCGGGTGGGCATGGGCAAGACGCCCGAGCCGTGGCACTCCATCCTGTGGCGCTGGTGGGAAGCGGGCAACCCGTTCGTGTCGAAAGGCTCCGGCAAGCGCGGCTAGTGGCCGTGGTGGGACTCGCCGACCGCGGCCAGCGCCGACGGAAAGTCCAGCAGCTCCCCGCCGAACCCCCGCGCGTACCGTTCGGCGTCGTGGCGCGTGGCGAAGACCAGCACGCTGGGCACGCAGCACAGCGTCACCTCCGAACCCAGCACGTAGGTCGCCTGATAGGCGTTGACCATCTGGCCGTAGAGGAAATCGGCCGCCAGCACCGATTGCCGCCCGGCGGCGTAGGGCCGCCCGGCCGCGTGGTGCAGCCGCAGTAGACCGCAATGGGCGCAGCACGCCNGCCACTGCTCCCCGTCGTCGGGTGTGACGACCCATGCCGTGCGCCGCGGCGCGACCTTGCCGCACATCATGCAACGGGCCTGGCCGCCCGACTGGCTTANNGGGTCGGCCGCCGGCAGCACTCCACCCCGCACTTTGCGCGCCAGGCCGTCGCCTGCCAGCCGGTCGATGTCGCGGTGGATGGTCATGGCCGACACGCCGAACTGATGGGCCAGTTCGTCGATCGTCAGCGGGCCACGCTCATTAAGCCATTGCAGGATTTTCGCCCGTCGTTGTTCCGGCAGCAACTCGTTCATCATCTCCTCCCGTCGGGCCTGTACGTTATTCCTTACTATCCTAACAGAAAAGTTCCCCTCTTGGCAGCCAGCCGCCATCCACATATAATGTGGCACATTGTGATATCAATCACAATATAACATATTATCACACAAGGGGAGAAGCCATGAAGCGGTTGTTGATTTGGGGTTTGACTCTGATCGTGTTGCTCGCGGCCTGCGGCGGCAACGAGGGCCTGAACGGCACGGACGCCGGCGGNGAATTGACCGTCGAGAACGTGCTGGGCAATCTCGCCCTGCCGATGCCCAACGGCGCGGTCTACATGACCATCACCAACGGCACCGGCAGCGACGACGCGCTGATCGACGCCGCCGTGCCCGGCTGCGGCACGGTCGAGCTGCACGAGATGATCATGGAAAACGACGTCATGGTGATGCGCCAGATGGAAGACAACCGGATCCCCATCCCCGCCGGCGAGACGGTGATGCTCCAGCGGGGTGGGCTGCACGTTATGTGTATCGGTAAGACGGGTGAGTTCGCCGTGGGTGAATCGGTGCCGGTCACGCTGACCTTTGAGAACGCCGGCCCGATGGAAGTGACGGCCGTCGTCCTCGACCCGGCCGAGATGGAGATGGCCCCGGAAATGCAAATGGAAGAGCAAGACGGCGGCATGGACATGGGCGGCGACGAGTAAGCGCGCCCGGCCGGATGATATTAGTGTCCCGCATGGCGAGACGAGCAAACGCCGGGGGAATCNTCCTCCTTACCACAATAATGCTGATCGGCGCGATGGCCGGGTGTCGTCGCGCCGCGCTGGAACCAGGCCACGCGCCGGCGGGTGCGCTTGCCGCGTCGGACGAAGTTCTTTCGGTGGCCAAACCCACCCCGCCTGNTGGCCTCCACATCTCCCTCATCGCGCCGGTGTTCCCGCCGCCGGCGGGCGATGGCCGCCTGGTCATTCGCGTTGCGGACGCGGACGACGAGCCCATCGACACCGCCGCGCTACGCATTCGCGGCGACATGGTCCATGAGGGCATGATGCCCATCGAGGCGACGGCCGCGGCCGGCGAGGACGGCGTCTACCGGGCGCCTATACGCTGGACGATGGCCGGCGAGTGGTCAGTTACCGTCGAGGTGACGGTGAACGACGGCCGCCGGGCAACGCGGACGTTCGATATAACAGTTACGGGAGAAGAAGAATCGTGCGAAGATGGTCTGTAAGCTGGTCGCGGGGCGTGATGGCGCTCCTGCTCGCGGCCCTCTTGGTGGTTGGGTTGAGCGCCTGTTCCGTTGATGAGACACATGAGTTCGCCGGGGCGGTGCTGGAGAGCCCGGAGTCGCTGCCGGACTTCACGCTGATGGGCGCGGACGGGCCGGTCAGCCTGTCGGACTTCCGCGGCCAATACGTCTTTCTCTATTTCGGCTACCTGTCCTGCCCCGATTTCTGCCCCACGACAATGGCCAAATTGGGTAAGGTCTACCGTGGCCTGGAAGATGACGCGAGCCAGATGCAGGTCATCATGGTCTCGGTCGACCCGGAACGCGATTCGCCGGCTGAACTGGCCGCCTACACGGCCGCTTTCAATCCGGCCTTCGTCGGTCTGACGGGCTCCAAAGAGGATATCGATCTCGCCGGCGAACCTTACGGTCTCTTCTACGAGCGCCACGAGGGCAGTGATGCCACAGGTTATCTCGTCGATCACTCCACCCGCACCTTCCTCATCGGCCCCGACGGCCGGGCGCTGGTGGCCTATCCCCACGACGCCACGGCTGAGGCCATCGCGGCCGACCTGCGCTGGTTTTTCGACCAGGAAGGATAAGCCCCGGCCCTACTTCGAACGCGTGGCTTCCCGCGGCAGCTCGCAGTCCAGCTCGCTCCGGTCCCACCGGCCGAGATCGGCCGCCGCGTCGTAGGTACTCTGCAGAAAGGTCAGCAACGTTTGGTCAGGGTCCTCGGCCGTTCTTACGGCATCGTAGGGCAGGATGAACTCGCGGAATGTGTCGCTGTACGAGGCCGCCGCGGGCTGGACGGCCACCCGGTTGAACCCGTCCGGCTCCGGGTAGGCGTAGGAATAGAAGAAGGGCGTGGGATGGCTGGCGCCGCCCGGCCAGAAGCCGGCGCTGCTGACCTCGTGCGAATAGGCTTCCCGCGTCACCCAGTCTGGCAGGTTGGGAATCCCACCCGGATGCTCCGGCGCGCGCTCATTGGAGAAACGCGTCACCGCCAGGTCGAAACTGCCCCAAAAGAAGTGGACCGGGCTGACCTTGCCGCCGAAGTTCGAGCGGAACTGTTGGAAGACGCGCTCCGTCTGGGCCAGGACGCGCCAGAACCGGTTGGCATAGGCGGGATCATAAGCAGCGTGGGTCTCGTCCTGGTCGAACGGGATCGGATCGACCAATTCGTTCGGCGTCTTGTTGATCTGGATCGGCAGCCCCATCTCTTCCAGCGCGGCGAAGAGCTCACCGTAAAATGCGGCCACCGACATCGGCCGCAGGGGGATTGCCCGCGTCGCGCCGTCGCTGCCCAGCACATTCAGCNGGTGGTCGATGAAGTCGAAGTCGATCTGGAAGGTCCGCCACCCATAAGGCATCGGCATCGTGGTCAACCCGCGGGCNGTGACATAGAGCGTGACGTGCCAGGAGTGGTTGATCCAGGTCATTTGGGACAGCCGAATCTTGCCGACGATCTGCGTCCATAGGTGCAGCGTCTCGNAAGTTGGTTGCCACGCTTCGAAGGGCAATGCGGGCCACGCGTAATCCCGCGNTGCCGGGTCGGGTTTGGACCTAGTCATTATTCCTCCTCCTCCCATTTGTTGAATTGGCTTGTTCCACGTTCCATCGGTAGATTGTTTTCTGATAACAACNAATGGCGGGATCGATCCCGCCGCTGGCACACGAAAACGGCTAAAGCCCGGTTGCAGAAACCCTTCTTCAACCTGATTTATCAGGTTTTATGTAACGGCCGTAGATTTGAATCCGCCACGACTACGAATTCGGGTCATAAGGGCGCGGATCGCGGATCTCCATGAACCGGTCGGGCGGAATGGGCGTGAAGCCATACTGCGCGTATAGCCCGTGCGCGTCCCGGGTGGCCAGCATCCACCGCCGCAGACCCTGCAATTCCGGATGGGCCAGTACGGCGGCGACGACCGCCTTGCCGCAGCCACGGCCGCGATACGCCTCGTCGANGAAGACATCGGCCAGCCAGGCGAAGGTCGCCCGGTCGGTCACGACGCGAGCGAACCCCACCTGCCGCCCGTCCGCGAAAACGCCGAAGTTGATCGAATTCGCGATAGCTCGCAGCGCGACGTCACGCGGCATGCCCTGTGCCCAATAAGACTCTTCCGCCAGCCAGCGGTAAATGAGGTCCACGTCAAGACGGTCGGGATCGGTTGATACTTCGATTTCCATGCGGCCAGATTATCAGAATTTGCGCCCACTCGCTAACCATGTCTTCATAGCGGAACGTATCCCCNCCGGGCGGTGTATTATGGGTGCATGCACTTTGATGAATCGGCGGCGCGGCAACCGGCAGCCGGAGACGCGGAACTCGTCTGGCTGGCGCGGCGAGACGACCCGGCGGCCTGGGAAGCGCTGGTGCGCCTCCACCAGGCGCCGGTCTTTCACCTGGCCTACCTTATCCTGGGCGATGCGGCCGAGGCCGAAGACGCCGCCCAGGAGACGTTCATCCGCGCCTACTCGGCTTTGAACCGCTTCGACGAAACGCGGCCGCTGCGGCCGTGGCTACTCAGCATCGCCGCCAACCTGGCCCGCAACCGCCGGCGCAGCCTCGGCCGCTACTGGGCGGCGCTGCAGCGNGCCTTCCANGCCGACCCGCGCCCCTTCCACCCNCCGCCNGANCGCACCGCNGCNGCCGACGCTCGCCGCCTGCGCGAGGCCGTGGGTCGCTTGCGGCCCGANGGGCAGGACATTGTTTATTTGCGTTATTTCCTGGGCCTGTCGGAGGCGGAGACGGCCGCCGTCCTGGGCATCCCGCCCGGCACGGCTAAGTCACGCCTGAGTCGGGCGCTGGCCCGTCTGCGCCGCGTCATCGAGGCGGATTACCCCGACCTGCGCGAAGCCCTGGGGGAGGAGTAAATGAAACGGAGACCCGAAGACAGCTTTGAGGAATCGCTCGAACAACTGGCCCGACGGTTCGAGTACCCGCCCACGCCGGATATCGCGGCCGCGATTGGACCACTGACCAAAGACCGCAGACCACAGACCGCGAATAAGACCCTGGGCCATGACCATAGTCTGTTGATGGTCATCCGTCGTCCGGCCTGGGCTTTGCTGCTGATCGCCCTGCTTGTCGCGGCCGCGTTCGCCATCCCCCAGACTCGCGCCGCCGTTCTGTCTCTCTTTGCCCGCGTCGGGGCCATCGATATCTTCATCGACGACGCCGCGNCGACGCAGTCCCCTGCGTCGACGAACGTCCCGCCCACGGCTACGACCGGCGCGGTCGAGCACTCGCTGGCCCTATTCGAACTGGGCGACCCGGTAGCACTGGATGAGGCGCGGCGGCGAGTGGGTTTCGAACTGTCCTTGCCAAACGCATTGGACGAGCCGGATGAGGCCTACGTCCACCACGGTGACATCCCGCCGGCCGTCACGCTTGTCTGGCATGATGAGGACGGCGCGCCGCTGTCGCTGACCGCGATCGGCGCGGAGGCATTCGCGATGAAGATGGTGGTCGAGGAAGGGGTCAGGTGGATTGAGGTCGGCAACCACGAAGCCGTTTGGCTCGAAGGGCCCCACCGGTTGCAATTGCTCGGCTACCCGGAGCGGGAGGGCCTTCTCATCGGGTCGAACGTGCTCATCTGGGCCGCCGGTGGAGTGACCTACCGTCTGGAAGGGGCGCTAAGTGAGGCGGACATGGTGGNGATTGCGGAGTCAATGGAAGAGGCTGAAGATATACCGCCGGCTATGCCCATGGATTGACCACCACGATGCCAATCCCCTGGAAGTCTCTCTCGTTGCGTGTGACGAGTGTCAATTGATAGTGGAATGCCTGAGCCGCCAGCAGCGAATCCATGAGCGGAAGCGCGCGCCCCAGACGTTCTAGAGACGCCGTGAGTTTGCCCCACTCCAGTATCACTGNNGCGTCGACGGCTACGATTCGGCCGAGAAATCGAGCCATTACTTCGTCTTCCAGCCACCTGCCGAGTTGGCGCTTGCGTGGGTGGTTATACGGCAACTTTTCGATGCCGCGCTTGATTTCACCGATCGTCAGAGCGCTGATATAGCACTCGGAAACGAGAGTAGTCTGCAACCACTCGATCACGACCGGATTGGCCTTGGGATCCACGGATTCGGAAAAGACGTTAGTGTCCAGCAAGTAGGTCATAGCAGGAAGCTGTCCGGTATGGAGCTTCCATCACGGGCGAGGTCCAAATCTACGCCGGCCAGTGGCGACTCCCTGAGGAAGTCATACAGGCTTTCGTCGCCGCCCGTCAACCGTTGGTATTCATCGAAGGATAAGACAACGACGACCTGTTGCCCGCGGCGGGTAATGACCTGTGGCCCTTCATTTAAGGCGTCATCGACTACCTGGCTTAACTTGTTCTTCGCCTCTTGTAACTGCCATTCTTGCATGATGCCCACCTACCTAGCTAGACTGTCTAGATTGTACCGTATGAATATCGAGGCCACAAGGTGCTTTACTAATTGGGAACCAAACATCGTTGGTAGGTGTATTACTGCCATAAGCGCGCGATCACCTCGCGTGAAAACCATTTCGGAGGAACAAGGCGATGCGAAAGTTGAGGTTACTCCTAACTCTTGTCATTACATTTGTTGCTGTCCCGGCCGCGCTGGCTGGTGGCTGGGCGTCTGTCACCGTCGATGAGCCGCCCGGCGAGATCCGCGCCGGCGAGCCCTGGATCGTCGGGTTGACCGTCTGGCAGCATGGCGTGACACCCGTCCACAATCTCGGCGAGGGCATGCCGGTTGAGCCGACCTTCGTGGCCACTAGTAAGGCTACCGGCCAGCGCGTCGAGGCTATCGCCCGCCCGGACAAGGAGATCGGCCGCTTCACGCTGGAAGTGACGCTCCCCAGCGACGGGGAGTGGGAGTGGGTTATCTACCCTGCGCCGCTGGCCGGCGACGAGACGCGCCGATCGCTGACGGTGCTTCCGCCCGTTCCCGCCGGCGGCACGGGTAACCTTCTGGACGCCGCGCTGAGTGGCGCGCCCCTCCTGCCCGTCATCGGCCTCACGATGCTGGTGCTGGCTCTGGGAGCCGTGCCGTGGATCGTCGCGCGTCGCGGGCCGCGAACAGCGAGCGAGCGCGTGCGGGCAAGGGAATAACAGCGGGATAAAACGCAACGACGCGAAGGCGCTGAGAGGCAATTTGTCTGCGTCTTTGCGCCCTAACGTCNTTGCGTTAACCTGGCCGTGGTCTGTTGTCTCTGGNCCGTCGCCCGCCGTCCTTCTAAAACTCCCACCCACCGCCCCACAGCGTCGGNGGGGCCAGTTCGATGCTGTTGCCGGCCGGGTCGCGGAAGTAGATCGACGTGCCGCCCTGCTCCCAATTGACTTCCATCTCGATNNCNACNCCGTGGGCGCGCAGGTGGTCGCGCCANNGGTCGAGCTCCTCGGNGCGGGCGGCAAAGGCCAGATGGCCAGGGCCGTGNGGCCCGTGGCTGGGCACGCCGCGGTTGGGCTGGATAGCCTGATCGGGGTCAAAGATGAGCAGCACGCCGCGATCCAGGCGGAAGGAAACGGCTACGCCGAAGCCGCTGTACTTCTCCAGCCCCAGCACGTCGGAATAGAAGTGCTCGGCCGCGGCCAGGTCGGACGCATAAATGACAGTTTCGAAGATGCGGNTTGCTTTCATGGGGTTCTCCTCCTGGTAAAGCCTACCGCGGATCGAACCGCCGCAGCCATTTGCCGACCACGAGGCTCATTCCCACCCCTTGCCGCCGGTAGCCGAGTCCGCGGTAGAACGGCTCGGCGTCGTCGGTGAACAGGTAAATGTGCTGGCCGTCGAGTTGTTCTTCCAGCAGGCGCATCAGTCGCGTGGCGATGCCGCGCCGCCGGTAGTCGCTGTGGGTCCAGACGTCCACGACGTAGGCGTTGCACACGCCATCGGACAGGGCGCGGGCCTTGCCGATGACGCGGTCGCCCAGCCAGGCGAAGGCGACGACGGCGCTGTTCTCGAAGGACTGGCGCAATTCATCGGGCGTGCGGCCGTTGTCGNAGTCGTCGGCCCGCAGGTCGGCCGTTAGTTGCTCCCAGTCCACGTTCTCGATCGTTTGGGAATAGGTGATGTCGAACATGGGCATATTGTATCTCACCCGGCCTTGGTTGTGCCTTCGCCGCGGAAAGGAGTGAGATGCCAACCNNGACGGTTGCGCTCCTCGCCGGCAGCAAGGGCTGCGCTACAGGGCTCCGTTTGATGAATCAATTCCTTCCGCTCCCAGGAACGCCGCCAGCGACTCAATCGCTCCCACGATGGCCGGGCGAACGTCCGGTGCGGCGATCCCCGGCTCCAGATGCACAGCATTGACGACGAGCCGGCCGGCCTTGCGATCCATCCTGGGATCGACGCGGCCGATGAGCCGGTCGCCGTGGAGGATGGGCATCACGTAGTAGCCGTACTGTCGCTTGGCGGCCGGGACGTAGATCTCGATCCGGTAGTGGAAATCGAACAACTGCTCCGTCCGGTTGCGGTCGGCGATGAGGTTGTCGAACGGAGAGAGCAGCACAGTTGGCGGCCGCCATTCGTCGCGGCGGATTCGTTCTAGTTCCGGCAGCAGGTCGCGGTGGAGATACCACGGGCCGGGCAGATTGCCATCAGGCGCATGGATATGGATGTGCTCGATAACCCCTTCGGCGACCAGTTCCTTGAGGGCGTGGGACAGGCCGGGGTACTCGCCGCGCGTGAAGTACTGCTTGACGTCGCGCAGCCGGGCCGGGCCGAGCGCCAACAGCGCCCGCTCGGCCGCCCGCCGCACGAGCAGCGGCCGCTCCACCGGTGGCGCGNGGACGCGGTCGCCTAGCTGGTGCTCCATCAACCCCCACTGCTTCTTAAGGCCGAACCCGTTGCCCTGNCGCCGGGTCACGGTGACCANGCCGCGACTCCACAACAGGTCGAGCATGATGCCGATGTCCTTGCCGCCGCCCCAGCGATTGGCGTGGGGCCATGACACGTCTGCCCGGCTTTCGAACTCGTCGGCGTAGAGCGGCCCCCGCGCAGCCAGTTCGTCCAGGATGCGCCGCTGGAATGGCTCGTTTACCGCCATCCAGTCGTTGACTCGTTGCCACCACGCGCCGCCAGTCGTNTGCGCTCGCCGCTGCTCCATTTGCGGGCGAAAGATGGGGTAGTCATCGGTCAGGACGATCGACGCGGCGTGGGCCCAGTACTCGAACAGGGCCTGATCGTTCCACAGCAGCGCTTCCAGGTCGGCAGGGTCGTACTGGCCGAGGCGACTGAAAAGGACGAGCAACTGCGTGCGGGCCACGACGTTAATGGGGTCCAGCTGCAGGCAGGTGATCTGCCGGATGGTGTCGAGGACGTCGGCCTTGGTGGCCTCAACTTGTGGGGCCTCAAGTCGCTGGGCAACGATGAACAGGCGGCGGGCGTCTTGATGGGAGAGAGTGAGCGTGGCCATTGTGCGCGGAAGCATAACCGAACATCTGTTTCAGCGCAATGGAAAATAGAATCCGCAGATTATGCAGATTCTTCTTAAATCTGCATAATCTGCGGAGCAAAAACCAGGACGATCAGTTACGCTCGTATTATCTTGTCGCTACTGCCTCGCCCAGCAGACCTAGCANTTCGTTCAGTCCGTCCTCATCGACTCCCGCGACGCCCAGCGGCCGGTTGACCCGGTCGTGGCAGTCAGAGCCGCCGGTCTGGATCAGGTCATACCTCTCGGCCCAGGCGGCCATCAGCTCGCGGTGCGCCGCCACGTGGCCGGGGTACTGCACTTCCAGCCCATCCAGCCCCAGCAGGTTGTCGTCGAGGAACTCCGGCATCAGGATCTCCACCACCTCGATGGGCGGCAGCACCTCGTTGTAGAGGCTCTCGCCGGGGTAGGAGCCGGCCGCCGGGTGGGCGAAGACGCGCACCAGTTGCGGGTAGGCGTGGAGCAGTGGCGTCAGCGTGGCCGGGTCGATGCCCGACGGGATGTAGGCCCGGCTGTCGTTGCCGATGAGCAGATTCACCTGCTCCTTGTTCAACCCATGGTTGCCGGACAGGGCCAGGGCGAAATGGCGGCGAGTCACGTTGTCGGCCAGCGCCTCGATCTCCTCGGCCGTCAGGTCGCGCGCCAGCAGCGGCGTCGCGCCTTGGGGGCCGAACTCAGCATTGATGGCCGCCACTCGAGCCCGCACCAGACCACCGCCGCGGCCCTGGCTGAACACCGCTTCGGCCTCGCGGCGAAAATCGGCGTCGCCCAACAGCTCGTAGGGGATGTAGAGCAGGTAATGGAGCGTGCCGGTGAAGTACGGCCGCTTGAAGCGCAGCGATACCTCGACGCCGGGCACGACGCGGATGCCGGCCGCTGCGCCGGCGGCCAGCGCCTCGTCTAGGCCGTTGATCGTGTCGTGGTCGGTGATGCCTAGTGCGTGCAGGCCGAGCGCGGCCGCCGCGTTGACCAGCTCGGTAGGCGTGTATTCGCCATCGGAAGCCGTGGTATGGTTGTGCAAATCAGCGATAAAGGTGCGATCCATCGCGCGTAATCTCCTCTTGTGTTCCTGAATTTATAACCGTCGCCGACTCTTCAAAACGGTTTTTAATCGGTTTTGTATAGCAGCCTTGGGTTTATGAGGTTTGATAAAAAATACAGATACCTGTAGGGGCAGGTTTGCAACCTGCCATCTTCGCCGACACGGACGGTTGTGGATTAGGCGGGTTACAAACCCGCCCCCAAACCGGATGTTCGTTTAATTTTTCAAAGACCATGAACTAACGCTGGTTGGTAAAACCTTGAGCTTNTGACCACAGCTCATAGATTAGGCATTCTTCATGACGAATCACCTTAAGACCTGCATAAATGTATCCATCCCTATACCCCCGTTCATACCCTTACACATGGCGGTCAGGTCGATTTTGCCTAGACTAAAGAGCATATCCTCATTGATTCGAGGATCGAGTAACGAGTAAAGAATAACACGAATTATCGAGTTACTGATTAACTTAACGGAGGTTAACGATGGCTAAAATCAAGACGTTTGATGAACTGTTCGAGCATGAACTGGAAGATTTGCTGAGCGCGGAGCAGCAACTGGTTGAAGCGCTGCCCAAGATGGCCGAGGCCGCCAGCAATTCGTCGCTCAAAACGGCCTTCAAGGATCACCTGAAGCAGACCAAGACGCACGTGACGCGGATCGAGAAAGCGTTCAAGAAGCTGGGCAAGGAGCCCAAAGCCCACACGTGCAAGGGCATGCAGGGCCTCATCAAGGAAGGTGAGGACATGATCAAGAACGCCACAGACGCGGCCGTGCTGGATGCCGGCCTGATTTCCGCCGCCCAGCGCGTGGAGCACTACGAGATTTCCGCCTATGGTTCGGCGCGGGCCCACGCCCAGGCGCTTGGCCACACCGAGCTGGTGGACCTGCTGCAGACGACGCTGGACGAGGAAGGCGCGGCCAACAAGCTGCTGACCCAGCTGGCCGAAGGCCGGATGAGCTTCGCCGGGGCCAATGAGAAGGCGCTCGCCTAAATCATCTCTTTTGGCCAAGAGGCGCAACCGGTCCGGTTATCCGGCGGTCGCGCCTTTTGGCGGAGGTGGCATCGTGATGGCGGAGAAGACAGACTCGGCCGTGGCTTCGTTTATCGGCGACCTGCAGGAGCTTTACAACGCTGAGGAACAGCTCGTGTTGGGGCTAACCAAGATGGCTGTGGCCGCGGAAGCGCCCGACTTGCGCGCCGGATTGGCTCGCCATTTGGAGCAGACCCATCATCATTTGCGCCGCATAGAGCAGGCCTTCAGCGAGCTCCAGCGTCTGCCGATGGGCGGCGATTGCCCGGATATACGGACGTTGATCGCCGCGGCCGAGGAGAAGTTGATGGCCACGCATTTCGGTCCCATCCTCGACCGGGCGTTGATCGACAGTGCGCGGAAGATCGAGTCGTTTGAGATCGCCGCTTATCGCGCCGTCATCGCCCGGGCCTATGAACTGGGCTTTGAGGACATCGCCTCTCTATTGGAATGGAACCTACAAGAAGAAGAGTTGTGCGATTACCAGTTGCAACGGATCGCGGAAGGGCTGAACCACCGTNTCGCTTCGTCGTCGCGACCCAAACGTAATGGAAACAACAGGGCCGCGCTCGGCGGCGCCCTTTAGGCAACGGAACAGCAGTAACGGATCATGGTGACAGGAGCGCCCCGAAGGCGCTCCTGTCGCGTTCCTACGGCGTGGCCGCTATCTCGCGGACAGCGCCCATGTAAGTAAGATCATAGCCGGGCATGGCTGCCACGGCCGCCCGAAATTCCTCATCGCGCAAGAGGCCCAGCAGCGGCGCCAGTAGTTCGCTCTCGTAGTATTGCTGGGGGATGACCAGCTCATAGGCCTCATGGGCCAGGGGCACGAAATCGAGCGCCAGCGCTCGCGCCGCGGCGCGGATGCCCAGCCCGGCGTCGGCCGCGCCCGAGGCCACCGCCGCCGCCACCGCCAGGTGGGTGTACTCTTCACGCTCGTAACCGCGGACGGCCGACGGCTCGATCCCCAGCTTCCCCAACTCGTAATCCAGCAGCACCCGCGTACCCGCGCCGCGCTGCCGGTTGACGATAGTCACGTCCTCGCGGGCGGCGTCGGCCCAGCCACTCAACCCCTTCGGGTTGCCCGGCGGTGCCATCCAGCCCTGCTCGCGGCCGGCCAGCGTCACCAGGACGATCGCTTCCCCCGGCAAGTAGCGGTGGATATAGCTGGTGTTGTACTCACCCGTGTCCGTGTCCAGCAGATGGGAGCCGGCCAGGTGCGCCTCGCCGCGCCGCAGAGCCACCAGCCCGCCGAGGCTGCCGACATTGGCCGAACTGAGCCGCAGGCCATCGAACCGCGCCGCCAGGAATTGGGCCAACACGTCGAGGATAAGGTCGTGGCTGCCAATGGCGACGATGGTGCGCTCGATCTCGCGCGGTTCGCGGTAGAGGTGGACGGTGACGGTCGCGCCAGCGTCGTGGCCCTCGCTGAAGCGGGGAACGCGCACGATGCCGTCGGCCCGGACGAGCGAGGTGATGACGCCCGCGCCGCGGCCGATGGGCGTGACGGTGTAGCGATCGCCCACGCGGCCGACGACGACGCGCGC
>JAACJX010000189.1 GCA_014237545.1 Ardenticatenia bacterium
GCCCTGGTCGAAAGCCTGAAAGCGAATTAAGCGACATCTGTGGAGCACTACAATGGAATATCGCCGCCTGGGCCGCACCGGCCTGAAGGTCAGTACCATCTGTCTGGGAACGATGCAGTTCGGCTGGACAACCGACGAGCCGACCGCCCACACCATCCTCAGCCGCGCCGTCGAGTTGGGTATCAACTTCATTGACACGGCCGACGTCTACTCCCGCTGGCACCCCGGCAACCCCGGCGGCGTCAGCGAGACCCACATCGGCCACTGGCTGGCCGGCGGCTCGGCCCGGCGCGACCAGCTCATCATCGCCACCAAGGTGCGCGGCAAGATGGGCGACGGCCCCAACGACCAGGGCCTGTCGCGCGGCCACATCATGCAGGCTGTCGAGGCCAGCCTGCGCCGCCTGCGCACCGACTATATAGACCTTTACCAGACCCACTCTTTCGACCCGGAGACGCCGATTGACGAGACGCTGCGGGCGCTGGACGATCTGGTACGCGCCGGCAAAGTCCGCACCGTCGGCTGCTCCAACTACCCCGCCTGGCAACTGATGAAGGCGCTGTGGACCAGCGACGCGCGGCATCTCGTCCGCTACGACAGCCTCCAGCCGCACTACAGCTACGTCCACCGCGCCGAGTTCGAGCGCGAATTGCAGCCGCTATGCCTCGACCAGGGCGTCGGCGTGATTCCCTATAGCCCGCTGGCCGCCGGCTTCCTGACCGGCAAGTATCGCCGCGACACACCCCTGCCGGAGTCGGCGCGGGCCGGCAACGTGCAGCGGCGCTACATGAATGAGCGCGGCTTCGCCGCCGTGGACAAGCTGGAAGAGGTCGGCCGCGGCCACGACGCCACCATCGCCCAGACGGCCATCGCCTGGGTGCTGGCCAATCCAGCCGTTACCTCGGCCATCATCGGGGCCAACACCATCGCCCAATTGGAAGACACCACCAGGGGCGCGGCGGTGAAGCTGTCGGCCGAGGAGAAGGCGGCGCTCGATGAGGTGACCGCGTGGGACAAGGAGTGATCCATGCTCTACTCGCCGGTTGATTTGAGCCAGAAGCAGGCCCTTGTCTTCGAGCAGTGGACGCCCAAGATCGTCGCCCAGATGAACGACACTCACTTCAAGGTCGTCAAAATCCAGGGCGCCTTCGTCTGGCATAGCCACCCGGAGACGGACGAGGCGTTCCTGGTGCTGGATGGGGCGATGCGTATCGCCTTCCGCGACGGCCACGTCGAGTTACGCGCCGGCCAGATGTTCGTCGTTCCGCGCGGCGTTGAGCACAAACCCTATGCCGAACACGAGTGCGCGCTCCTGTTGGTGGAGCCGGCCGGGACGGTGAACACGGGCGACGCGGCCGCAGGGCCAACCGCGCCGAGTGACGCCTGGATATGAGGGGCGATTGACTTCGCGTTTAGGCCGGTCTACACTTCTGGTCATGGACATGATGAAGCTTGAGCATCTTCAATTGGAGATTGAGGCCCTGGCCGACGACGAGTTTGCCCAATTGCGCCGCTGGATCGCTGATCGAGACTGGGAACGTTGGGATGAACAACTCGAGGCCGACGCCGAACTAGGCAAGCTTGACTTCCTGTTCGACGAAGCATCACATGCCATCGAAACCGGCAGCTTGCGCGAGCTATAGATGCATCGCGCAACGCCGCAATTCTGGGCGCGTCTAGCTGGACTTCCCGATCACGTACAGGCTTTGGCTCGCAAGAATTTCGACCTGCTTAAGCAGGACCCGAAGCATCCGTCCCTGCATTTCAAAAAGGTCGGCCGTTTCTGGTCGGCGCGTGTCGGGCTGGATCATCGTGTTTTGGCAATAGAAGATGGTTCAGACTTTATATGGGTCTGGATTGGAAGCCATGACGACTACGATCGTCTATTAAGGAGCAAACCATGAAACTTAGTGCCCGTAACGTTCTGAAAGGCCGCGTGGTCGCCCTCACCCCCGGCGCAGTCAACGTCGAAGTTGTTCTGGAGATCGCCCCCGGCGTGCAGGTGGTGTCCATCATCACCAAAAGCTCGGCCGAAAGCCTGGGCTTGGCCGTGGGCAAGGAAGCCTACGCCGTTGTCAAGGCATCGAGTGTGATGGTGGCCGTGGATTAGAGCCGCCGGCCATCGCCCGTCCTAAATACGCGGCTCAATCAGAAGAGCACAGGATAAAACTCTTGTGCCCCATCAAACTGGTCGCGCCGATCCTTAACGCTCGACTAAAGCAGTGGTAACCGCGCCGCACCTCTGCTATGGTTGGCGTTGCCGATGGCGCGATCAGTGGCCCTGTTCAACCCGCATCGCCAGCCACCCACATCTTCACCTTCATCACGATCATCGCCGAGGCGGTCACTTGTGTAACCGCCTCTTTTTATTCGCCGGGCCTTCCGCTACGCCATCGCGGAGGAAACTGTGGAGTACGCCCCCTTTTCACCGGGGATCAAGCGCATGGCCTTTATCGGCAACTATCTGCCGCGCCAATGCGGAATTGCCACCTTCACCGCCGACCTGTGCGAGTCCGTCGCCGCCGAATTCCCGGATTTGCACTGTCTGGCCCTGCCCGTCAACGACATCGAGGAGGGGTATGCTTACCCACCGCGCGTGCGCTTCGAGCTGACCGAGAAAGACCTCGACTCCTATCGTCGCGCGGCCGACTTCCTGAATATCAACGGCGTGGATGTCGTCTCGCTGCAACACGAATACGGCATCTTCGGCGGCCGGGCGGGCAGTCACATCCTGACCCTGCTGGAAGAGCTGCGCATGCCGGTCGTGACCACGCTGCACACCGTTCTCCAGGAGCCTGACCGCGACCAGCGTCGCGTCCTGCAAGAGGTGGCCCGCCTCTCGGAACGGGTCGTGGTGATGAGCGAGCGCGGCGTCAACTTCCTGCAAGACATCTATGGCATTGCCCCGGAGAAGATTGATTTCATCCCCCACGGCATCCCCGACGTCCCCTTTGTTGACCCCAGCTTCCACAAAGATCAGTTCGGCGTGGAGGGCAAGACGGTGTTGCTCACCTTCGGCCTTCTGTCGGCCAACAAGGGCATTGAGACGGTCATCGAGGCCCTGCCGGCCATTCTGGAGAAGCATCCCAACGTCGTCTACATCATTCTGGGCGCAACCCACCCCAACGTCTTGCGCCACGAGGGGGAGAGCTACCGGCTATCGCTACAATGGCTGGCCCAGGAAAAGGGCGTCGAAAGCCAGGTCATCTTCTACAACCGCTTTGTCACCATCGAGGAGCTGAACGAGTTTATCGGCGCGGCCGACCTCTACATCACTCCCTACCTGAACCCACGCCAGATCACCTCCGGCACGCTGGCCTACA
>JAACJX010000437.1 GCA_014237545.1 Ardenticatenia bacterium
CCAGACCCAGCGTAGACAGGTCCGTCCCGCGCAGGCTCAGCAACCCGGCGACGGACATGGCCGTGACCGCGCCGATGATCATCGACTCGATGCCGCCATGACCCAGACCGACCATCGCGCCGCCCGACCAGCGATCGACCAGGCCGCGCCGGTCGAGGAACCAGAAGGTAGCTATACGCATCAGCCCCTCGCAAATCCCGGCCGACAGGCCCAAGACGATGGCGGTGCGCATCAAATCCGGCGCGTCGGGGCCAATGGGGCCAATGAGGCCGGCCCGCGCCAGCAGGTTGTTGAGCGGCAGGTGGTAGACCTGCGACAGGAAAAAGGCCACCGCGCCAGCCGTCCACAGCAACCATAGCGCGCGGAACCGGCGGCGAAAGGCGATCGCCAGCAGGATGGGCACGCCGATCATCAAGGTGATGGTGATTGTGTACAGGATGGTCATGGTCTTACCTCCTCGCTGAGGCTGAGGAATATTTCTTCCAGATTCGGCCGCACCCACTCGTAGCGCAACAGCGGCAGGTTGTGCTTGACGACCAGCGGCAACAGGGCCGACTGTCCGGCGGCGATATCGGCCGCCGCCACGCGGACACGGCTTTCCTCGACCGTGACGCCGCCGGCCCATGGCATCGCCTCCAGTTCGGCCACGAATGCCGGTAAGGCCGGGACGGCCTCGGCAGATACCACCAGTTCGGCCACGTCGGACGTGTAGCGCGACATGAGTTCTTCGCGACCCGCCACCTCGATCAGCCTGCCCTCGTGCAGGATACCGACCGTATCGCACACCCGCTCAACGTCGGCCAGGATGTGGGTGGAGAAAAAGATCGTCACGTGATCGCGCAGCGCCTCCATCAGATCGAGCACGTCGCGCCGCCCGGCCGGGTCGAGCCCGGCCATCGGCTCGTCGAGGATGAGAACCGACGGCCGGTGGATGAGCGCCCCGGCCAGCCCGAGACGCTGCTTCATGCCGCCGGAGAAACCGCCCACGCGCCGGTTGGCCGCGCCCTCCAGATCGACCAGGCGCAGCAGCTCGCTCACGCGCTCGCGCCGTTCGGTTTCGGAGAGGCCCGACAGGCGNCCGACGTGGTCGAGGTATCCGGCGGTGGTCATCCAGCCATAGAAGGCCGGCTCTTGGGGCAGATAACCGAACTGGTCGCGGCCACGATCATCGCTGTCGGTCGTCTCCATGCCGTTGACCCAGGCGCGGCCGCTGTCGGGCCGCGCCAGGCCGGTGATGAGACGGATGGTCGTCGTCTTGCCCGCGCCGTTGCGCCCCAGAAAGCCGAAGATGGCCCCCGGCGGCACGACGAGGTCGAGATCGCGCACGGCTTGCACGTCGCCGTAGCGCCGGCTGAGACCTTCGGTGCGGATGGCATCGGTCTTGTTGGCCATGATTATTCCTCCCGCCGGCCGATCAGGAAATAGGCGATCGGGCCAATGATGTTGATGAAAATGATGACGATCGCCCATAGCCAGCGCGGGCCGTTGGCGGTGGGCCGTCGCGCCAGGTCGATCAGGGCGAAGATCATGAGTCCGAGCTGGATGAGAATGATCGGCAGCAGAAAGGGGATATAAGGACGAATGGCTTCCATGATGTGGCCTCTTGTTATTCGGGATGGGTGATGATGACGAATTTGTGCTTGTGGCGCCCTGCGGCGGGATGATTCTTCGCCAGACCCATCAATGTGTTGTTTAAAACCGCGAATGCCTCGTCGAGCTCGGCCGTCGTGGCGAAGACAAACGCCTCGCTATAGCCGGCCCGATGCGGCAACATGTCGATCTTGCCGTCGACGGCGGCCGATTGGACAAAATTGCTAAAACCCTGAACCAGGGTCATCGCGTACGTGCGGAAATACTCGACGTGCTCCTCCGGCGTCATATCGGCCATTTCTTCCACGCCCAGGCGGATGGACTGATTCAGCCGGTAGCTCCGCTCTATGACGCCGCGCACCGGCCGGCTCTCGTCGATCGCGATCACCTCGCTCTCCAGCAATAGCTTGAGATGGCGATAGATGGTTGACTTCGGCACGTCAGACAATCTATCGGCGATTTCTTGTGTCGTCAGCGATTCGCCGATGAGCGTCTCTAAAATGCGAAACCGGACGGGGTGGAGAATCAGGTCAGGTCGCCTCATGCGTTATTTGCACCATTATCATTATTAGTAATATTATCACAATTGATAATATTGTCAATACCCTTGCCGGAAACCTTTCGTAGGCCAACCGCAATTGAAGCGTTATCCGCGCCGGCCCCCATACCTTTCCAGAATATCATTGCTTGCGCTACACTACGGCAAACCGATCGAGGAGAGTTCGCCGATGACCAGAGGCGTGATCGCCGCCGGAGANAGAGAGACGGCCNCCGCCGGCGCGGAAATGTTGCGCCGGGGCGGCAATGCCGCCGANGCGGCCGTGGCCGCCGCGTTCGCCTCGTTCATCGCCGAGGCCGGCGTTGTCCATCTGGGCGGCAGCGGCATCGCCCAGATCTACGACGCGCGCGCCGGCGTATCCCGCGTCTACGACTTCTTCAGCGTCGTGCCCGGCCTGGGCGGCGCGCCGCCCGCCTCGCTNAANTTCGAGGAAGTGACNATCGACTTCGGCTCGGCTACGCAGCGCTTCTATCTGGGGCGCGGCTCGGTGGCCGTGCCGGGCAACATCGCCGGCTTGTGCCGGCTGGCAGCCGACTACGGCCGGTTGCCGCTCGATGTGCTGCTGGAGCCGGCCCTGCGCCTGGCCCGCGACGGCGTGGCCCTGGTCGCCTTCCAGGCCGACACCTGCCGGCTGCTGGCCCCGCTCTANACCCACACTGAGGNGATCCGCCGCGTCTTCGCGCCCAATGGGCAGATCATCCAGGCCGAGGAGCGGCTGTTCATNCCTGACCTGGCGGCCACNCTNGCCGCGCTGGCCCGCGAGGGGGACGCGCTGGCCCGCACCGGCGCGCTGGCGCGGGCGCTGNTGGACGACCAGGCGNCCCACGGCGGCCTGCTNACCGCCACCGACCTGGAGCAGTATGAGGTGCTGTGCGGCACCCCCATCGCCCTNCGCTACCGGGGCNATGACNTCCTGCTGCCCGGCATGTGCTCGGTCGGCGGCGTGCTGACNGCGTTCACGCTGAAGCTGCTGGCGACGTTCGACGTGGNCGCGCTGNCCCACGGNTCGGCCGCCCATTTGCGNCTGCTGGCCGAAGCGATGGCGGCCACGGCCCGCGCCCGGCGCGAGTGGGATGACCTGCTGGAGANGGCGGCTGAGGACGAGGCCACCNTCCGCTTTCTGGACGGCNCAACCATCGACCGCTATCAGGAGGAGCTGCGCGACACGCTGGCCGGGCGGCGGCCNTCGGCCCTCATCGCCGAACGCCCCGGCCCGAACAACACNAGCCACCTGAGCGTTATGGACGCCGACGGGCTGGCCGTCAGCCTGACGACGACGGCCGGCGAATCGGCCGGCTACATCGTGCCCGGCACCGGCTACATCCCCAACAACATGCTCGGCGAGGAAGATTTGCACCCCAAGGGCTTCCACAGCCGCCCGGCCGGGCAGCGCATCCCGACGATGATGACGCCGGCCATCGTGCTGGCCGGCGGGCGGCCGCGGCTGGTCGTCGGCAGCGGCGGCAGCATCCGCATCCGCAGCGCCATCCTGCAGACGCTGAGCAACCTGCTCGACTACGAGCTGCCGCTGGACGAGGCGGTGAACCGGCCGCGCGTCCACCTTGACGGCGATCTGCTCCACCTTGAGGCGGGCTACAACCCGCGCGCAGCCGACGAGCTGGAAGAGATGGGCTATCGCGTCAACCGCTGGTCGGCGCGCAGCATCTATTTCGGCGGGGCGCATAGCGTGGCGCGGGACGGGGAGGGGCGTCTCTATGCGGCCGGGGACAACCGCCGCGGCGGGGCGACAGCCGCGGTAGGGGCGGGTCTGTGACCCNCCCTCTGCTCGGAAAAAGGGCAGGTTACAAACCTGCCCCTACAGCGCTGCGGTCACTGACGCATGAATTGTCTCCCATCTGAGGCGTTATGAGCCGGACTGAGTACGGACTTTTGGGATTGCTTCTGCTGGCCTACCTGGCATTGGGCGCGCTGTTTGCCACGCGCACGCCGGCCTGGCAGGCTCCCGACGAGCCGGCCCACTACAACTACGTCCGGCAACTGGCCGAAGGCGATCTGCCGGTCATCGAGCCGGGCGACTGGGACCAGGCCTACCTGAGCCAGATCGTCGGGGCGGAATTCGATCCGGCTTATTCGATTGTCGAAATCACCTACGAAGATTGGCAGCCGCCGCTCTACTACCTGCTGCAAACGCCGGTCTACCGGCTCAGCGACGGCTCACTGACGGCCATGCGGTTGTTGTCGGTNTTGCTCGGCGCGGGAGTGGTGGCGCTGGCCTACGTCATCGGCCGCGTCGTATTCAACGGCAGCGTCCCCCGCGCGCTGGCCGTGGCCGCGTTCGTCGCCTTCCTGCCGCAGCATCTGGCCATCCTCAGCTCGATCAACAACGACAGCCTGGCCGAACTGATCATCGCCGCCATCCTGGCCCTGCTCGTCCTCCCCTGGCCCAACCACCCGCCGCCCCGGCGGTTACTGGCGCTCGGCTTGCTCCNCGGGGCGGGCTTCCTGACCAAAGCGACGGTCTACCTGATGGCGCCGGTGGTGGGAATTTTCCTGCTGGCGCGCTATTGGCCCATACCTGACAGGTTGCGGCAACCTGTCAGGTCTTCATCCGATCTTGTTAGCGCTCTGCTGCTCGTTTTCGTCCCCGCCCTGCTGCTGGGTCTATTGTGGTGGGGGCGCAACGTGAGTGTCTACGGCCCGCTGGACGTGATCGCCAAGGAGGCCCACGACGCGGTGGTCGTCGGCCAGCCGCGCACGGCCGAGTGGATCGCGCAGTACGGCCTGGGGGGCACGGTCGGCCGATTCCTGCGCACGACGTTCAACAGTTTCTGGGGCCAGTTCGGCTGGATGGCCGCGCCGCTGCCGGCGTGGATGTACGGGCCGCTGNCGGTGATAACGCTGGCGGCGGTGGCGGGGCTGGTCGCTATGACCGCCGACGACCGACGAACGACCGCCGCAAAAATGACGAATGACGAATTGCGAATGACCAATGACGATGAGNCGCTAACAGTTCGTCAGTCGTCACACGTCATTCGTAACTCGGATAGCAGTCAGCGGTCGGCGGTCGGCGGTCGACTCCCGGCGCTGGTACTATGCCTCACCTTTCTTCTCACCATCGCTCTCCACATTTTCTACAACCTGACGTTCGTCCAGCACCAGGGACGCTACCTGTNTCCGGCGCTCATTCCCATCGCGGTGGGATTCACGGCCGGGTTGGGGTACTGGTTGCGGCCGCTGGAACGGCGCTGGCCATGGGCAGNGTATCTGCTGCCGCTGGGGGTCGCCCTGCTATTGGGAGGGATGGCGCTGTATGCCTTGTGGCGGATCGTGCCGGGGCTGGCGCCGGGATAAATCCGTTTCTGTCCGTTAGGTTATTTTTCGGTTAAGCCGCCCGCCGCGCCCCCGGCAGCTCCCGCAGCTCCCACGCCAGCGTGTCGGCCCGCAAGACTAGCTCACGGACGACGCCGCCGAGGATGATCAGCACGTGCCGGCCGTCGGCGTCGGCCCATTGGCGGCCCTGTTCCACGACCTGCCACGGCCGCCCCAGGCGCACGCGCCGCACGCGGATGCGNCCGTCTTCGTCAAAGGTGCAATCGACTTCAACCGGCATCGTTCGGTCTCCTCGGCCGCGGGTTGTCGCCGCGCCATAACTCGGCCAGCCGCCGGTACTTGCGCCACTCGTAGTAAGCCATGTAGAGGCTGAGGCGCAGGCCGTGCAGGCCGTCGCGATAACCCTTCAGCGTCACGAACCGCCACCAGAACTGGCGGAGCGGTTGCAGCGCGTAGTTGCGCGGCTTCGGCCGGATGCCCTGGTCTTTCAGGATGCNGGCGTCGTGCTCCACGTAAAAGCGCTGCTTGGCGTGGAAGTGGGCCGGGTCGCGATAGTTGTGGTGGATGAGCGGGTTTTGCAGGTTGCCGACCGCGCCGTCGACTTCGCCCAACTCATGCACCGGTCGCACGTAGCGGGCGCGGCCCAGGCGCATGAGCCGGAACTGGTAGTCCGGGAACCAGCCCGCGCCCAGCGTCAGGCGGCCGAAGATATAGTTGTGGCGCGGCACGTTCCAGCCGTTCTCCGGTCGCGTCGCGATGACACGGCGAATCTCCTCGCCCAACTCCGGCGTGCCGCGCTCGTCAGCATCGACGAAGAACACCCAGCCGTCGCCGCCTGGCCCGGAGACAGCTTCTAGCGCGGCGTTGCGCTGGGCGGCGTAGTTGTCAAACGGCCGCTGGAAGATCTCGGCCCCGGCCGCCCGCGCCAGCGCGACCGTAGCATCGTCGCTGGAGGAGTCGAACACGACCACCCGATCGGCCCAGCGCAGGCTGTCGATGCATTGGGCGATGTGGGCGGCCTCATTTTTGGTGAGGATGATGGCGATCAGTTGCGTCATAGGG
>JAACJX010000653.1 GCA_014237545.1 Ardenticatenia bacterium
TGCTGGGTCGTAGGCAATGGCGACTTTGGCGGACTTAGGATAGACCTTTAAATCAGTTATACCTGGGAAATCTTGCAGCCCGCGCTCGATAGCAGCCGCGTCATGCTCGCAGTCCAGGTTAGCCACACGAAATTCAAGTTCCTTGGTTTGCATTGTACTGATGGCTCCAATAATCAGCATCACCGCTAGCTCTGACGGTTGGCGCTAGGTGTGTTGTAACGAGTACATTCATAAACGCCGCGGGCGACATCCGCCAGCAAGGCTTCGGCGAGGCTCAAAATATCTCCGGCCCGGTCGTCGCTAAGATGGTAGGTGACGTACCGACCGTTTTGCTCCGCAACCACCAGCCCACAGTCTCGCAAACATCCCAGATGGTTTGAGACATTGGACTGAGAGAGCTCAGTGGCTGCGACAATCTCGCTGACTGTTAGCGGCCCATTACGCAACACTTCGAGGATACTTAGCCGCGATGGATCGCCAAAGCCACGAAATAGCTTGGCTTTGAGAGCTACCCCCGTCTTCTCAGTATTCAGAATCATGACTCCCTCATATCATCATATCAGTATATAGTGATATTATAACGGCAAAAGAACGCGAGTCAAAATCATTTTTTTCAGAGGCAGCTAACTAAGATGACACTTGGCCACATGAAAGGTTACACATTTGGTACATAGGACCTCGCCCAGTTAAAGTCGCCATAGCCGCCAGAGCATCAGGTTGAAATCAAAAACAAGCTGTCTAGCAGCCACCCTCATCGCCAGACGGCGCCTGGCATATTCCGATCGCCATTTTTGACCCTCTGGGAGGAATCCTGTACCGTAAAGACGGTGAAGTATTGCTGCCTATCAAACAAACCATCAGTAGGAGTGATACATGAATTTTATACCCTATCTCCGAACCGTTCTCCTCTACATTCTGGCCGGGTTGGCTGAAATTGGGGGCGGCTGGCTGATGTGGCAGTGGCTGCGAGAAGGGAAGAATATCTTGTGGGGGATTGTTGGGGGAGCTATCCTGGTTTTTTATGGCATTATTCCCACCCTACAAGAGGAACCCGCCTTCGGGCGGGTATATGCTGCGTATGGCGGTGTTTTTATCATCCTCTCCCTTTTGTGGGGGTATGTTGTGGATGGCTGGCAGCCAGACAAGTATGATGTACTGGGAGGTATTATCGCACTTGTCGGCGTGATTGTTATTATTTGGGGTCGGTGTTTTTGATGAGAGTAGTCACTACGGTTGATCACACTATTCTTCTGGCCCGCACAATGGTCGTTCCTGAATGTGGCCGGGTTCAAATAGACAGCTAACCATTGATAGCGCCCTACTTTATTGGCGGAGCTGCTGTCTGCCAGAAGAAAGTGCAGTAGCTTAATCCGCTGTGCAGTTTACTAAATGGTTGTTGCTTTCTCCACCGGCCGTCGCTTGCACCACTTTCAGCAAGTTGATGCTTGTGATCGCAAATTGTACATACTGCTAATGCACAATTATGGATTGAATTTGGTGGTACCCCTCCTAGGCATCCATGGGTCTCTCCTTTTCGGTTTGAGCGTTGTAGGATAAAAGAGACCAACGATCTCACATGCGAATAAATCTGCTGAGTATGTCGCCTACGGCGGCTTAGAAATTTGCNGGGGATTGCTTAGTAGGCGTGACGAAGTCCGATGTACCAAATGTGTAACCTTGTTGAACGATTTGCTCTGAACAACCCCGCAAGCTTCGTCTAACAAAACCCTACCTTATTTGGACGGCTAGCTACTCCCCGTCCGCAATTTTTAGTTCCTCTTCTCATGCCTCTTCAACGGCGTCCAAAAAACTGTACAATAAAACAGGATTTAGTTAACGTTCGTCGATACCCTTCTATTGGACCATAACGATGAAAATTGGTTGCGATCTTGTCAGCAATCACGACCGTGTCCTCTCACTACAACTCGATGCATTCAATGTTGCCGGTTGTGCCAAGATATATAAGCGTATCCCGCTTCTCGTTGGATTCTGCAAAGTCGACCGATGTCCATGGTGAAAGCTATGATGTCTTCGCCCAGCGCATTGACCCCGGTAACTACACGACCGGATTTGGATTATCGAACTCGGCCGTGTGGTTTTTTCTTTGATGGTTATGAAACTATCTACTTTCTGGGATTTGTGTCAGGGAGTATCACTCGGCTTGAATCTGTTTTTGGGAGGATAGATCAATCCATCTTCCAATCTTCCACCATCTCATATAAAATGTGAGCGTGATCAGTCACGGGTGGGCGTGATCTTCACGTCCCCTACTCGGTAATAGTCCAATTAGCGAGGGTGCTATGAATAATCTCGACTCCCGGCATTCCCGTATGGAGAAGGGGAGCGGGTCGCGGTCGAACTGGCTGGCGGCTGTCTTGTGTCGCAACCCGCGACTGCTGGCCCGTTTTCTGCGTCTGGTGCAGTCGATTCGCACAGGCAGGTGGACTAAACATCCCACACTCATATCCAAAATATTGACTTGCCAACACGCTCGCCCACTCTTGGCGTCGACGACCGGCTCTGGTGTAGATGTCCAACGCGGCCGCCACCCAAGCGGGCCCCCGGCGACGCCAATGCCCTCGCGTCGGAGCTTCCCCAGCGCTGCCGCCAAGGCCGCCTGTTCTCTTGGCGCGACGGCGCTGCTGCTCTCCCCGCCTGGCCCGCGCCCACCCGCNGCCTCGTTATTTCAGGCCCCGATAATTCAGGCCAGAACAAGTATTACAGTGGCCGACGGCCAGGTAAGCGCCGCGCCTGATGGTCTCTGCTCCCTCATCGAAGCCATCCACAACGCCAACGACACGGCCACGGGCCTGGTCTATGCCGATTGCGCGGCCGGCAATCCTGGCTTGGGGGATATGATCGTCCTGCCGGCTGGGGGCGACTTCACTCTGACCGCGGCCGACAACACAACCTACGGTCCCAGCGGCCTGCCGGTCATCTTCGACTTCGTCACCATCCAAAGCCCTACCACGGCGACCATCCACCGCGACTCGGTGGCCGATCCGTTCCGCGTGCTGGCCGTGGGGCGCGAGGGGCAGCTGGTGCTGGAGCGGGTGACGATCAGCGGCGGCCGAACACCCGACCCGGCGCGTGCCGCCGACGTNACTTATGCAACAGTGGGCGGCGGGGCGCTCAACCTAGGCGCTCTGCATCTAAATGACGCCGTCATCAGCGGTAACACGGCTTTTGCCGGCGGCGGGGTCTATAACGGCGGCAAATTGTACGGCGGTGGAGAGTTCAGCGGTAACAATGCTGGCCTGGGCAGCGGCGACGCCCTGCTCAGCTTCGGCGATGCCCTTTTGTTGAATTCGCCTCTCTTTACGGGCAACGGCGATGCTTATTTTGGCTCCGCGGTGGAAAATGAGGGGGAGATGACTCTCCTCGGTGCTCAATTCGGGGGCAACCAGTCGGCCGTTAGCATCACCAATCGGGGTGAGGTAACCATCCGCGACAGCCAATTCACTGGTGGCCACACGGCCATCGCCAACGAAGGCCAAGCCATGANCGAGAGCACACTCCTCAGCGGCAACGGCACGGGCTTTTCCAATTCCGGTACGGCGCTGGTCGACCGTTCGGTCGTGGTCGATAACAACTGGGGCCTCACCAACNACGCGGGCATGATGACTCNGGTCAACANCACCANCAGCGGCAACCACAGCCCCNGCGACGGNGGCGGCGTGCTGGTGAATGGAGGTCGGGTTAATGGGTATTTCNACACTCTCAGCGACAACTCAGCCGAGNGGGGAGGCGGAGTTTNCGTCAGCGGCCATTACACTCTCTACTATACTTGCNACGCCGGTTTTATGACGTTGAGCTATTCAATCCTGAGCGGCAACGAGGCCGGGGCCGGGCCAGAGGCCTATGTTGGGCAGGATTGGTTTCGCTGCCTGGGGCATCTCTATCTCGATAATTCGATTGTGGGCCACGACGGTGAGGACGGTACGGTCAATGCATACATCAGAAAAGCGACGATAGCCGGCGAGCCGCTGGCGAGCATCATCGATCCAGCTCTCAGCATAGACGATCCCCAATCGCCGGTGCATCGTCCACCGTTGGGCAGTCCGGCCGTGGACATGCTGGACGATGAATCATGCATACACTCATTAGTGAACGAAATCGACCAGCGCGGGCAGCCACGGAACGTGGACGGCGGCGGCCCGCTTACGGATTTAAAGTGCGATGTGGGAGCGTTCGAGCTGCAGCCGTTCGCCCATTCGGTTTTTGTGCCGGTCATCGGAGCGACGGAGGTGGGGCCATGAGTGCGGCAACAGGCGGCAAGCATTGGACTGCGGCGGCGCTGCTGACCGCACTGGTGGGTGTGCTGGTGGGTGTGGCGGTTGTGAAAGCAACAATCGGCGGGCAGCCGCTGGTCATCTGGGGCTGGGGTGCGACCGACCCGCTGCCCCAGGACCATGCCGGCCACACGGCCACTCTGCTGGCCGACGGGCGGGTGCTCGTAGTCGGCAACGTGGGGCTGAGCCGGACGCCGGCCGCGCTTTATGACCCCGCCAGCAACACGTGGTCGGAGATCAAGTCCCCGGATATACCGCGTTACGGCCACACGGCCACGCTGCTGGCTGACGGACGGGTGCTGGTGGCCGGCGGCATGCTCAACAAATATGAGGTTCATCGCGCGGTCGATCTTTTTGATCCGGCGACCGGCACGTGGACAGCCGCCGCCGATATGCTCGAGACGCGGGCTTACCACGCCGCGGCGCTGCTGCCCGACGGCGACGTGCTGGTAATGGGCGGATTGAAAGGCACAGCAACGGTGGAGCGCTATAATCCGGTCACGGATACGTGGACGATGGCCAACGAGATGAATAAGGGGCGCGCCCACCACACGGCCACAGTGCTGACCGACGGTCGGGTGCTGGTGGTGGGCGGCTATCTGCCGGGAAACGTGGCCGAACTCTACGACNCGACGNCCGGCGTGTGGCGCTACACGGGCGGGCGTGGCTCCGGCTTTCCCGGCTACCATGTCGCCGTTCGCCTCGACGATGGGCGGGTCTACGTCGTAGGGCGCCATGAAGCGGGCGTCTATAACCCGGCGGCCGAGGCGTGGACAGCCCTCTCCTCGCCGGCCGTTGGCGATAGGTTCGCCGCAGCGCTGTTGGGCGACGGGCGGGTGCTCGTCAGTGGGGGCTACGAGGCGCCCAACTATCCGCCGGTGACGTTTTACTATGAGACAACGGTGCTGGTCGACGTGAATGGCGGGCAGGACGAGTATGCGAACTCGATGCAATGGGGGCGGGCGGGACACACTGCCACTCGGCTAACTGACGGCAGCGTGCTGGCTGTTGGTGGCGAAAACGCCGGGTCGACAGCCGAGGTATTCGAGCTAATCACGCTGACGGAAGAGGTGTTTGTGCCGGCGATTATGGCGGTATATGAGACGGAGAATCGTGATCGATAGAAACCGAGTTTTTTCTGAGAACCTCAGTTTCTAGAGATCAAGTCNCGGAAACTCGCCCATCGCGTCCCCGGCGCCCAAAACTGACAGGTGAGCGGCACCACACAAGAGTGGATTCCATTGGGGCAAAGCGCTACGTCCTCTTTCATAACAAGCCCCACCTTGTTGAAAGGGGCTCACCGGTGATTGAAGCTTTTCTTTCTCACCCGGCCCAGGTGGCCAATGTCTCTGCTTCCATGCAAAACCAGACATTCAACGCCCTGTTATTTCTGTATCGAAATATTTTGCAGATTGATTGGTCAACGGTCAGATCGCGCCCANCGCGCNCCAGGGGCAGGAGTGGCCGGATGAGAGCCCATTGTGGGTCGGTCATCTCACTGGAGTTGACGGCATTTCTTTGTGACAATGTATTATCCTGTTGGGGAATTGTTTGGTTTGGTCGCCTAACAATTTTACCCAACAGGATTTTTCAAATGCACTCTTAGGGTCGGCCGTCCATTCAGACTTTTGGGTGGTGAAACGGTTTCACCACCCACACTTGCCTATTAATCCCTCAAAGGGTCGGCCGTCCGTCCATGCGCGTGTCGATCAGGGGCGGCTCTTTCCCAACCCGGATCCCCTTAAGATGCCCGGCAAGATCCTTTTGTTATAATTTCTCCAAGTGCCATGAATCCGGAAGCTTTAGCCCGTAAACAAATTGACTCCCTGCTCGTGCATGCCGGCTGGGAGGTGCAGGACCGCGCCGGAATGAGCCTGTTCGGCCGTCCGGGGCGGGGCGTGGCCGTGCGCGAGGCGATGCTGGCCAGCGGCCCGGCCGATTACCTGCTCTTCGTCGACGGCAAGGCGCTGGGCGTCGTCGAGGCCAAGAAGGCCGGCACGACCCTCAGCGGCGTGGAGGACCAGTCCGGCCGCTATGCCGAGGGTTTGCGGCCGCCGATGAAGGCCTGGCTGCCCGACCGGCCGCTGCCGTTTCGCTACGAATCGACCGGCGTCGAAACCTTCTTCACCAATCTCCTCGACCCCGAGCCGCGCAGCCGGCGCGTCTTCGCCTTCCACCGGCCGGCGACGCTGGCCTACTGGGCGGCCGAGGCCGAGACGCTGCGCGGGCGGCTGCGGCAGATGCCGCCGCTGGGGACGGACGGGCTGTGGCCGCCGCAGGTCGGGGCCATTCGCAACCTGGAGGCGTCGCTGGCGCAGGACCGGCCGCGGGCGCTCATCCAGATGGCCACCGGCAGCGGCAAGACCTTCACGGCCGTCAATTTCGTCTACCGGCTCATCAACCACGCCAACGCCCGGCGCGTCCTGTTCCTGGTGGACCGCACCAATCTGGGCGTGCAGGCCTACAACGAGTTCGCCAACTTCGTCACGCCCGACGACGGCCGCAAGTTCAGCGAGCT
>JAACJX010000631.1 GCA_014237545.1 Ardenticatenia bacterium
CCCAGCAGGTCCAGGTAGAAGGTCCGCGCCGCCGCTTCGTCGTCGGGAGAGATGGTGATCTGGATGTGATGGATGCCGGTAATCATGACCGTGAATTTTAACCGTTTGCCCATTCTCGTCACGTTATCGTTACCAGGCAGAAGGGTTTTGCCATAGTCTGATCGTGAGTAATCGGGACGCGGAGGGCGCGGAGAATGGTTCACTAAGCCCCGGCGCGCGCCGCGATTCCCGGTGTTCTCCCCGTTCTTCTTGCATACGAGCTGACCAAAGGGGATGCAACCCTGGATCGGGTAATTGAAAACTCGTCCTGTTTGCAACGCGACCCATTCCCCATTACAATTTCGCCCCTATGGAACCATTGCCGGTGGACATTCTTCAGCTCCAGCGCCGCGATCCAATGGCGTGGTCGGCCTTGCTGGCCCGCTACCCGGAGACGAGCGACGCCATCGTCACGGCCGTCACGTCGGAGCCGGTGTGCGACCAGTCGCTGGCCTTGCCCACCCATCTGGTTTCCGGCTGCTCCCACACCATCCGGCGCTACACGCTGACGCTGGCCGGCACGTCTGACCCGATCAGCTTCATCGGCAAGCAGACCAACGCCGCCGAGGCGCGGTTCTACAGCCTCTATGGCGACCCGCCCGGCACGGCCATTCCCACGTGTCACTATGCCCACCTGGACGGCGAGGACAGCTGGGTGGTTCTCGACGACGTGCCCAACCACTACCCGCCGGCCGACTGGATGCCGGACCAGGTTGACGCTGTTGTGGGTGCGCTGGCCCGCGTTCACGCCGCCCGCTGGCGCTACGACCTGGAAGAGGACGACGGCCAGGGGCAGGGCGAGCCGGTCATTCCCCATTTTTTGCGCCGCCGGAGCGGGCCATACGCGTGGGCCGAACTGCGCGAGATGGAGACCGCGCTCTTCGAGGAAGGGCCAGGNGCCGCGCTTTCGCGCCACGCCATTCACAGCGTCGGGCGNTTGGCCCCGCTGTTCCTGCGCGCGGCCAACGGCCTGGTCGTGATGCGCGCCCTCGACGGCTGGCCCGGCGTGATGGGCGAAAGCCACCTGTCGGCCGTGGCCGACCTGCTCGACGACCCGGTNCCCATGCTGGCCCCGCTGCTCGACCTGCCGCGCACCTTGCTCCACGGCGCGCCCCATCCCGGCCACTGGCGNCTGACGCTCTTTGGTGATNCCTATCTCGTCGACTGGAGNGAAACGCAAATCGGGCCGGGNGTGCTCGACCTGATGGCGTTCATCGAAGGCTATCCNTTGCTCCATTTTGCCCGGCGCGAGCGNTGGGGGCCGGCCGGCCATCACGCGCTGCCCGGCGCGCTGTCGCCGCTGGCCGAGGAAACGATCGTCGACACCTATTTGCTGACCCTGTCGGCCGAGTTGGGCGGCCGCTCCGCGGCGCGNGCCTACCGTGCGGCGCTGCCGGCGGCCCGNTGCCTCCACGTGCTGCTGACCTGGTTCCCCTATTTTGCCANCTGGGCCGGCAACATGCCCGACCGCTACACCTGGCAGCGCGTCAACCGCCAGGCCGAGACCGAGCACGGCCGCTACCANGANACGCGGGACGCCGGCCTGCGCCTTTATCTGGCCGGCGTGTTCGANCGCTTCCTGNGCGCTTGCCGCAGCCTCTANNCCGCGGCGCAACCGCTCTTTTCAAACTGCGTATAGTAGTAGGAAATGGATAGCATCATTTATTCAATTGGCACAGGNGTCGTGATCCTGGCTTTTGTGGTTGGCTTGCTNGGCACGGTCCTGCCCGTCATCCCGGGCCTCATNATCGTCTGGCTGGCCGCNCTCTACTACGCGGCCGTGGTCGTCGGCTTCGACGTCTTCTCGCCNTGGGTCTTTGCCCTCATCACNCTCATCGGCCTGGTGGCCGGAACNTCGAACATCTGGCTGGCCGCGCTGGGNGCCAAGACGACCGGCGCCTCGTGGCGCACCCTGGTCGTCGGCTTTGTCGGCGCCATCCTGGGCACNTTCTTTCTGCCCATCCCGCTCGTNGGCACGGTCGTGGGCTATGCCGCCGGGCTGGTCCTGTCCGAATACGTGCGCCAGGGCGAGTGGCGGCCGGCGGTGAAATCGGCCTTTGGCGGNATGGTCGGCTGGGGCGTTAGCACGATTTTCGAGTTTGTCGGCGGCCTGGTGATGATTTTACTCGTCGTCACCCAGGTGCCGGGCTGAGGTTGCTTTGACTGGAATGGAAGAATTTCTGCAGAATTTTGTTTTGATCTTGCTGAGCGTGATGTCCGTGGCGCTCGTNCTGGCTATCATCCTGCTGGTCATCATCATCATCCAGGTACGCCGCATCAACGTCCCGCCGGGCGCGGGCTTTGCCGAGACACTACTCTACACGCCGTTCCTCGTCGTTCTCTTTCTCGACGTCCTGGACCTGGCCCTCGATTTCCTCTCCGCGCCCATCGCCTGGATCGTCCTCGACCGGCTGGGGCTGAAGGGCTTGCGCGGCTTCGCGACTGTGGAATCGTTCATCCCGTTCACCCAGGCGANACCGACGATGACCCTGTCGTGGTTGGGCGTCCGGCTGTTCGGCAAGGAACGGTTCATCGAGCGCAAGTATTACGAGCAGTAGGCCGGCCCCGGCCGCGTCTAAAATGCCGCGCCGCGCTTGAGGGGAATCGCCAGGAAGAAGGCGCTGCCCTCGCCGGGGCGGCTCTCGCACCACACGCGGCCGTCGTGGTGGTCGGCCACGGACTTGACGATGGCCAGCCCCAGCCCCGAGCCTTTCGCACGCTCGGCCGTGGACATGCTCTGCCCGCGGTAGAACTTCTCGAAGAGGTGGGCCAGGTCGGCCGCCTCAATGCCCGGTCCCCGGTCGCGGACGGAGATCACNACTTCCCCACCCATCACTTGAGCGCCCATCGTCAGCGGCCCGCTGTGGGGCGCGTGCTTCAGGCCGTTGGTCACCAGGTTGGTGATGGCCCGGCGCAGCAGGGCGGGGTCGGCCACAGCCGGCGGCAAGTCGGCCGGCGCGTCGACCACCAGCGACAGCCCCGCGGCCCTGGCCGGCGAGGCGTATTCCCCGGCGATCTCGCGCAACAGGGCATCGACCTTCACGCGGTCGAATTGCAGGTTTAATCCGGCCTCGATGCGCGCCAGTTCGAGCAGATCGTTCACCAACCGCGTCATCCGATCGATCCCGGCCACGATCTTCTCGACGTACTCCTTCTCCAGNGCCGGGTCATCCACGATGGGCAGCATGGCGGCATAGTTGCGCATGTAGGTCAGGGGGCTGAGCAGGTCGTGNGACACCCCGGCGATGAAGTCGGANTTCATGCGGTCCAACTCNTTCATGTCNGTCACGTCNTGCAGCACGGCCACGCGCCCCATCGTCTGNCCNTCGTGGCTNTANACGGTGGAGATGCCCGCCAGAAATACGCGCCCGTTGGCTTCCAGCTCCACCTTGCCGTCAATCGCGCCGCCCGTGGCCGCCGACAGACCCAGGCTCAGCCGCCGAGACAGCACGTCCGCCCGGTCAATGCCCGCGAGGGCGTCGACCACCGGCCGCCCGGCCACGTCCCGGCCGCGGATGCCCAGCGCCCGCTCCATGGCGGGATTGATGAGCAGAACGCGGTCGGTCTGGTCGGTNACGAGGACGCCGTTNGTCGTGGAGGCCAGTATCGCCGCCAGNCGCCGCCGGCCGCCCTCGGCNGCCACGAACAGGTGGGCGTTCTGCACCAGGACGGTGGCCTGGCCGGCCAGTGTCCGCAGCAAGTTGCGCTCATCGCTGTCGAAATAGTGCGGCTGCCGGTAGGCCAGATAGAGCGCTCCCTGGAATTCGCCGGCCGGCCGCAGCGGCAGCGCGAAGAGCGCCGCCACCGGCGAAGCGTCGAGCTCCAGCGCTGCCTCGATCTCGGCCGCTGTGGCGAAGGCCAGCTCGTCAGCCTCGCGCACGCGCAGCAGCACGAGCCGGTCCAGCGCGCTCATGCTTTCAGCCCCCGGCCCCTCGGCGAAGACAAGAGGCGCGGGAGCGGCGGGATTGCGGACGATGGCCCGCGCGCCGGCCGCGCCGGTGCCGCGCAAGACGCCCTGCAACACGGCCGACATCCCTTCGTCCAGCTTGATCGTCGCCGCGACCTCGTTGCTGACGCTCAAAAGCAAGGATAGCTCGTCCAGCCGCTGCCGCAGCGCTCGCTGCATCTGGGAGAATGCCAGCGTCAGCTGGCCTATCTCGTCGTCGCGGTGGGAGCGCACCGGGCGCTCCAGCCCGCCGCCACCGGCGATGGCCTTCGAGGCGCGGCCGATTTCGGCGATCGGCCGGGAGATGTCACGGCCCAGCCCGGCCACCAGCGCGTAGAAAAGCGTGCTGACGATCAGCAGCANCGCCGTCAGCGGGCCGATGATGCCCAGCGTCTGGCGCAGCACGGCCGCGCGCGGCATAAGCGCCACGACCTTCCAGCCGNTCTCGGCGACCGGGGCGATGGCCACCAGCTGTCTGGCGCCGGTTGTGGGGCTTACGCTGTCGTAGATCGTCCGGCCCGTGGCGCGGGATATCGGCGACGCGATCTGATCGCTCCCCGGCGGGATCCACTCGTCGCCCCCGGCGGCGTCATTGGAGGCCAAGGCAACCCGCGACAGTTCATCGACGATGAGCCCCGCGCCTTGTCCCCCGGCGGTCGTCAGGCTGTCCCTGACGTCGTCCAGCGCCTCGTTCGCCACGCGGGCGTAAAGCGCCGCCGGCCCGGCATCGCCCGGCGCGGCCGGCACGACCAGGTCGATNGCCGTGTCGCCGGCCTCGGTCGTGGTCACATTCCAACGGGTCTGCCCCGCGGCCAGGGCAGCCNCGACCATATCGGGCTGGGCCGGCAGCGCGGCCGAATTGGGCGATTGCTCGACGACATTACCCTGCGGGTCGACGAGTTGCACGCTGTCGAANAGGCGTGTNGCGCGCACGTTGCCCAGGACGGCCGATTTGCGGGCCGGGTCGCCGGTGGCCANCGCCGGGTCGCGACTGGACTCGACCAGCGTGTCACTCAGCCGATCTTGCAGCGCGCCCAGTTGCCCGGCCACGGCGTCGGCATTGTCGACCATCTGCCCCGCCAGNGCTCGTTCGGCGGAACGCGCGGAGAAAAAGAATGCGACCAGCAGGCTGAGAAGGACGACCACGGCGGCAAAGGACAGGAAGGCAGCNACCAGTTGCCGTTGCAGACTGCGCTGGAGTGGTGATGGCACGGTCCCGCGGTCGGGACGCCACCCTGGCGCGATCCACAGGATGGCCGANGTGATCGCGCNGCCCACCGCGCCCTCAATGAGCAATGGCAGCGCGCTCCACGCCCCGATGTAGAGCGCCANGTCCAGCGCGCCGAATACGCCGGCCTTCTGGCTGGCGGCGGTGAAGATAGAAAGCCCGGTGAAGGCCACGACCACCAGCCGTCCCAGCGCCCCGGCGACGATCGGCTGGCGAAGAAGCTCGAAGCCGCGTCCGGCGTAGTTCTGCCGCATCATCGCCGTCGACAGTCCTGCGGCCAGCGCGACGGCGGCGATATCCAGGGGATCGCCGGTCTGGCCGGCAAAGCGACCGACCCCGGCCACAAGTCCGACGAGTATGGCCGCCGGCGTATTGAGCGCCATGCCGGCCAGAAGATAGGGTGCGGCCGAAAGCAGGGCGACGACGCTTGTCGCCGGATGGGCGCGCAGCAGGGGGGCGGACCAAGGAATAGANAGCGGGANCAGNTGGCTCAGCAGGAGAGACGCGCCGCACAGCGCCGCGAAGAGCGTCCATTGACCACGGCTCAGCTCGCGCATGGCCGGCAAGACGCCCGAGCGAACGAGCGCNCCCAGCAGCAGGGCGAAGGCGACCATCCACAGGCCGATCATGAGCGCGGAGTNCGGTCCCATCATCCCGGCGAAACCGGGAGCCCCCCACAGTTCGTTTACCATCGACGCACTTGTTCCCTCGCTTGCCGGGCTCCCCGGCCGCCGGCCTTTTCGCCCACATTATGTCTGCTCGGACAGTATAGCAGCGCCGTCCTAATTTGTCATTTGAGAGGGAGTTCATTATGATANGGATCCATGGATACACGCCGCCGGACATATGCCATCCTGGTTGGCATCATCCTCCTCACTGTGCCTTGCTACCTGTCCGGCATCGTTTTGCTGTCCCGCGCGCCGAACCGCGGCGGAACCGAGCCAACGCCCGAAATCGCCACCGAAACGCCGGCGCCGACTGATACGCCGACCCGCGACGGCACCCAGCTGCCGCCGGCAATCATCTCGCTCACGCCGCCCGGNTCGCCAACGCCACAAGCGACCATCACCTCGTCCGTGACGCCGACGCCGNCCGNCACGCCNACNCCNACCGACACCCCGACCTTCACGCCCACGCCGACGGAGACGCCAACGGAGACGCCGACACCGACGGAAACGCCGACCGAGACGCCGACACCGACGGAGACGCCAACGGAGACGCCNACACCGACGGAAACGCCGACCGAGACGCCGACGTTGGAAGTCACGAATGACGAGCTCACGCTCACGCCCGACGCCACCGAAAACCCCTGATACCCGCGAGGATTCACGCCATGGAAACGTTTGATTTGTTGAAGCAACTGACAGAAGCGCCCGGCCCAACCGGCAATGAATCCAGCGCGGCGCCCGTCATTGAGTCTGTCTGGCGGCCGCTGGTGGATGAGCTTGTCTCGGATCGGGTCGGGAGCCTGCTGGGCATCAAGCGCGGCGCCGGCCCGNCCGACCGGCCCCGCCACAGTATCCTGCTGGCCGCCCATTTGGATGAACTGGGCCTCATGGTCTCTCGCGTCGTGGAGCACGGCGGCCACGGCTTCTTGCGCGTGACCGGGCTGGGCGGGGTCGACCGCCGCCATCNATTGGGGCAGACGGCCGTTGTCCACGGCGTCCGGCCGCTGGCGGGCGTGCTNGGCGGGCTGCCCTATTCCTACCTGCCGGAGAAGGAGCGCGACAAAGCCTTCAGCTATGAGACGCTGGTATTGGACGTGGGCTTGCCCATCGAGCAGGTGCGCGAGCTGGTGTCGATTGGCGACTTCGTCACCTTCCGCCAGCCGCTGCGCAAGCTGGCCAACGGCCGCGTCGCCGGCAAAGCGCTGGACAACCGCTCCTCGATTGCGGCCGTCACCATTTGCCTGGNGCACCTGCAAAACCGCCGCCACACGTGGGACGTCATAGCGGCGGCCACGTCGCAGGAAGAGGAAACCTTTCTCGGCGCGTACACCAGCGCCTACGCCCAACGGCCCGACGCGGCTATCGCCATCGACGTGACCCATGCCAAAGGGCCGGGCACGAACGACAGCGAGCTGTCTGAGCTGGGCAGCGGCCCGGCGCTGGGCATCGGCGCCAACGTCCACCCCGGACTGTTCAAGGCCTTGCGCGACGCGGCCGACGCGNTGGAGATGAAAGTCAGCATCGACCCGCACGCGGCCGGCAGCGGCACCGACGCCTACGCCATTCAGGTCGCGCGCGAGGGCATCCCCACCGGCCTGGTCGAAATCCCCTTGCGCTACATGCATACCATGGTCGAGACGGTGGACATGGCCGACGTCGAGCGCGCCGGCCGGCTAATGGCGGAGATGATCGCCCGCCTGGATGAGGATTTTCTCGACAATATACGCGACGAGATGATGCGACCGGATAAAGAGACAAGAAACACCGCCGCGAATAATTCAACGAAGGACGATAAGGCATGAACGACCTGCTGAAACAATTAACCGAGGCGTTCGGCGTGTCCGGCGCGGAGAAAGAAGTGCGCTTGCTCATCCGCGACCTNATCGCCGATCACGTCGATGAATGGTCGGTCGATGCGATGGGCAATCTGATGGCCACGAAGCGGGGCACGGGCCAGCACAANNTGCGCGTGCTGGTCGATGCCCACATGGATGAGGTTGGNCTGCTCATCNTCGACATCGACAGCGGCGGCATGCTCAANTTCACCAACGTCGGCGGCTTTGACGACCGCGCCCTGTTGGGNAAGGTTGTCCAGATCGGCNCGGGCAAGGTGACAGGCGTCATCGGCGCNCGTGCTATCCACCTGCTCAAGGGTAATGAGTANTCCAAAGTCGTCAAGATGGACGCCATGCGNATCGACATCGGGGCCAAAAACAAGGAGGCAGCGTCGGCCAAGGTGAAGGTGGGGGATTACGCGGCCTTTGTGACCGAGTACGAAGAGCTGGANGGCGGCCGCGCGGCCATCGGCAAGGCGTTCGACAACCGGGCGGGCTGCGCCGCGCTTGTCGAATTGCTGCGCGGCGAGCCGTATCCGTTTGACCTGGTAGCGGCCTTCACCGTGCAGGAGGAAGTCGGCTTGCGCGGGGCCANGGTCGCCGCGTTCAACGCCAAAGCCGATGCCGCGCTGGTCCTTGAATGCACCCCGGCCTATGACCTGCCAAATGAAAACGATGTCAGCCCCAACGTGGCGATGGGTAAGGGNGTGTCGGTCTACGTCATGGACGCCCGCACCATCCAGGACCCCCGGCTGGTAGCCCATATCATGGCCACCGGCGACGCCCACGGCATCCCCTATCAGGTGCGACAGCCGGGCGGCGGCGGCACGAACACCGGGGCCATCCAGCGCGCCGGCGCCGGCATNCCCGCGGCCACGCTGGCCGTCCCCGGCCGCTACGCCCATACGCCGACGATGATGATCAGCCTCGACGATTACGACAACATNGTTCGCCTGGCCGATGCCGCCTTGCGAACCTTGACGCCCGACATTTTGCNCCGCGCCTGAGCGGTTAATTTCCGGAGAGATGGAACACGCTATGAACGACCTGATTCGCTCGCTTGTGGAAGCATTTGGCCCATCCGGCTTTGAAGACGCTGTTCGCGACCTGATCCGCCCGTTGGTGGAGCCCTACGCTGATGAGATAACCGTGGATGCGCTGGGCAACCTGATCGTCCGCAAAAAAGCGGTGGCCGGCAGCCCGAACCCGCTAAAGGTGATGATCGCCGCCCACATGGACGAGATCGGCGTCATGGTCAGTCACATCACGGAAAAAGGGTTCCTGCGCTTCACCAACATCGGCGGCGTCCACAGCCATACCCTGCTCGGCGGCCGGGTGCGCTTCGCCGACGGCACCATCGGCGTCATCGGGTCAGACCGCATCGACGACCGAAGCGCCATCCATCCCATCAATAAGCACTTCATCGACGTCGGCGCGACCAGCCGCGAGGATTGCCCGGTGAAGGTGGGTGACGCGGCGCACTTCTACCGGCCATTCGTGGAGCGCGGCCGCCACCTGACGGCCAAGAGCATGGATGATCGCATCGGCTGCGTTGTGGCCATTGAGGCCTTGCGCCGCCTGGCCGAACCCGCGCCCCATGACCTGTACTTCGTGTTCAGCGTTCAGGAAGAGGTGGGCACGCGCGGCGCGGAAGCGGCGGCCAACGGCCTCATGCCCGATGTCAGCATTGCCCTCGACGTGACCTTGACCGGCGACGTGCCCGAATGCCGCCCGATGGACGTGCGCCTGGGCGCCGGCCCGGCCATCAAGGTCAAAGACAGCGGCATGATCGCCCACGCCGGCTTGGTGCGGCTGATGCGCCGCCGCGCCGAGGAGGCGGGCATCGCCTATCAACTGGAGGTGTTGGACGGGGGCACGACCGACGCCCGGCCGATGCAGTTGGCCGGGCCGGGCAGCGTGGCCGGTTGCATCTCCATCCCCTGCCGCTACGTCCACTCGCCCAGCGAGACCGTGGATGCCGGCGACGTGGAGGGCGCGGTTCAACTGCTGGTGGCGCTGCTCCAGGGCGAGATGGACTATTAGGCCGGCTCTGGCCGACGAGCCTCTAGAGGCCCAGCGCGGATAACCGCGCCAGGACGCCGGCGAGGTCTTCGGGCAGTTCGGTCGTCAGATGGAGCTCTTCACCGTCCGACGGCCGCCGGAAAGTCAGTTCGGCGGCGTGGAGGAAGTGGCGGGCCAGACCCAGTTTGTCTTTCCGCCGGCCGTAGATATGGTCGCCGGCGATGGGGAAGCCGATGTAGGCCATGTGGACGCGAATCTGGTGCTTGCGGCCGGTGCGCGGCCGGCACTCGACGTAGGTGTAATCGTCGTAGTACGTCAACGCCCGAAATGCCGTTTGCGCCGGCCGTGCGTCACTGTTCGGCGACGTGACTACGGCCATCTTTTGGCGGTTGCGCGGGTCGCGACCGATCGGCGCNTCGATGATCGCCTCGGGCGGTTGAAGCGAACCGTTGACCAACGTTAGGTACACCTTCGCTATCGTGCGTTGCTTGAACTGATTCTGTAAAAACCACAGCGCCTGATCGTGTTTGGCGGCGATGATGAGGCCGGACGTGTCCTTGTCCAGCCGGTGGACGATGCCCGGCCGCCGCTCCCCGCCGACGCCATCCAGGTCGGGGCAATGGGCCAGCAAGGCGTTGACCAGNGTGCCCCCGGCGTGGCCGAGCGACGGATGCACCACCATGCCGGCCGGCTTGTTGACGACAATGAGGTCCTTGTCCTCATAGCGAATATCCAATGGGATTTCCTCGGCCGTCACCTCGGCGTCAACGACTTCCGGAATGACGGCCACCAGCGTCTCGCCGCCCGCGATCCGGTAGCTGGCCTTGGCGCGCTCGCCGTCGATGGTGACTTNTCCCTCGCGNATCAGGCGCTGCCATTGCATGCGCGANAGATCGGGCAGAAGCTCGGCCAGCGCNCGATCCAGNCGCNCGCCAANGGCTTCCAGGGTAATTTCTATTTTTTGGTTNTACAAAGACATATATCGTTAGCCAGGGTCGTGGAGCCGCCAGGACGNGCGCGTTATTNTTNATGGTCGAATGGCCTGCCGTGTTTTACAGGTCAACTCTCTCGTGGGTGTCCAGGGCGTTGACGGAGGGAGGTGCGTTCTTGCGAGCTTGCCGTTCGTCGCGGATGAGGACAATGGCAAACAAAATGACGCCGCCGACGATAGCCATGTCGGCCACATTGAAGATATACCACGGCCCCATGTCTATAAAGTCGGTCACGTGACCCTGGCGAAAGCGGTCGATCATATTGCCCAACGCTCCACCCAGTTGCAACCCCAGCGCCACGCGCAACAGCCACTGCTTGCCGGGCAAGGTGTGATTAATGTAGACGATGGCCACGGCCACGACGACCGCCAGCCCGGCGAAGAACATGCCGGTCCCCTGGAACAGGCCGAAGACCGCGCCGGTGTTTGCCGTGTGCGTAAAGCGGATCAGATTTTCAAGGCCGGGAATCGGCGCCCAATAGCCGTAGAGGGGGATGCGCGTCTCGACCAGGTACTTGCTGCCCTGATCGAGTATTAGGACGAGGGCCATGATCAGCAACGGCAATATGATTTCCCAGAAGCCTGGGCGGGGTTCGGCCGCTTTCGCACTCGCGAGGGTTGGCTCAGCGATTCCGGCCTGAGGAGTGGCGACGTCGTCGCTGGTTGCCTGTTCGTGTGGTTCAATCATCATCCCATTGTACCAACCCCGCCGGCCCTTCGCCATAGCCTCCGAGCGCATTGCTGGAAGCGGCTCACCCAAAAAGGAATGGCCGGTCTGGCTGATTTCATTCGCTGCGCCGGTCGGCGATGACCACGGTGACAATGCTGCCCGGCTGCGGGACGCGGTGTACCGCGACGGCGAACCCGGCCGGCGCGAAGGCCTTTTCCCAGATTTCCGGCGGCGCGTTCCTATTCTGGGCGGAAGGGGAGCACTGCCCCGTGATCCGGAATAGCCATTCCAGCAGATGGGACGCGGGATCTGCGCCGGTCAATTCCGCTTCGGGGACGATGATCAATCGCCCGCCGGGACGCAATACCCGGTGAATGGCTCGCGCGGTTTCGGGATCGACGATATAGGGCGCGGGGAAAGTCGCGACTACGCAATCGAAAGAGTGGCTGGCGAAGGGCAGCGCCGGCGCGCGGCCGCGGGCGAGACGGGGCGATAGTCCGCGCTCCAGCATTCGCCGTCGCGCTTGCCGGCCCATTTGTGGGGAAGGGTCAATGCCCGTAGAAACCCATCCGCCTGATTCGAGCGTCACCAGCAGATGGCCCGGCCCGTGGCCTAGCTCCAGCACCCGCGTCCCCGCCAGGTACGGCAACGCGGCTTTGCCCCACGATTGCCACCGACCGAAGGAAACAACCCTGCTGACGGTGTCGTAGGCCCAGGCGAACCGGGTATAAAGCAGATCAAA
>JAACJX010000314.1 GCA_014237545.1 Ardenticatenia bacterium
CCACGGCGGCTCGGCCGCGGCGCTATCGGGCCAAATGAACCCCAAGACGGCCACAAGTAGAGCCGCCACCACTGAGATGGCGGTAATGACTGTTTTCATACTCCTTACTCCCACTAAGCGCAACATGGCGATGGAGAGCGATCCCCATCGCCATGCGGTCTCGATTTGTCTATTGTTGATATTTATTCGATATCAAAAGCGTTGAAGCCGGCCAGACCAAAGGCGGACGAACGCCACATCAGTCCATAGGCGCACTGCGTCGATTGATATCCCAAGTTCGACGGCACGCATTGGAAGATATCGGTCGCGTTCCCCTTTGCGCCGGGCACGGAAAAGGCATCCAACACACTCAGATAAATATTTCCATTGGCGGCCACATCGGCCCCGACGATATCTTCCGCGCCTAGACCGGCGTAGTGCGAGCCATCAAAATAAACCTGCCAATTACCGGCGTCAAACCGGATCAGATCATCATCTAGTCCCTTGTGCAGTCCGGGCACGATATAAGCGCCCAGCGTGCTGACCAGCAGCTTCCCGCCGGTGTCGAAGGCGATGGCGTCGATGTCCTCGGCATCGGTGGTCAGCCCATAGGCCGAGCCATCGAAGAAGAGCGAGAATGTGCCGCCGCTGTAGCGAACGACGTCGCTATCATCTACTATACCTGAGATCCCGGGAACGTTTTTGACCGGAGCCACGAAACTCAGATAAATCTCATTGCCGGCGATGGCCAGTGCGTCGACATTGGCCGTACCCGGCAAGCCGGCGGCCGTGCCGTCGAACGCGACAGACCATTCACACGTTGCGCCTTCATACTTGGCCACATCCTCGTCGGCCACAGCCACTCCATTGATCGAAAGGTTCTTCTTGGGGCTGGCATAGACGGAATACGGCAGCGGAGAACAGGTAGGGCCTGATCCCGGATCATCGATCGCGTCATTCTCACCGGTGATACTCAGCGGCTTGTAAGCCCCTTCCACGACCGGCCCCACTGCGCCGACGGTCGTCTGATCCACGAAGCCGAAGGTGAACTGCTGGGGCAACGTGTTCAAAAGCCGCTGGTTGCCACTGCGGCCGAAGCCGAATATCGTCATCGATTTAGAGCCGTCGGCCGTGTAGCCATCAACCTTGTTATCGTTCAGGTGATGGGCCAGGTAAAGGGAGCGGCCGTTGGCGCCCACGTTCGGGTCGGTGACGAAAATCCACTCATCCCCGGGAATATCCGTCGTCCACGTGCCCGACGCCTTGATGCTGCTGCCGTCGGAGCGCGTCAGGCGATCGACAGCCGGCTCGAGAAGGCCCCCCGGCGTGCCCTCATAGAGCCACCAGAAATTAGCCGTTCCCTGCCGAACGACCGTCATCCGCGCGTAATTGGGGAAGACGTCCCAGACGACTTCCCAGGCCGTGTTGACCTTGCTGACCGACTTGAACGTCGCCTTCAGCGGGCCGTCGCTCAGAACGGTGGTTGTCACGTTGTTGCGCCCAGGGTGGAAAAAGCCACCGTCATTGGGATGGACCATGTTGGGAATGCCGCGGAAATCACCCGCGCCGCCGCTGGCGGTATTCCAGCTGATCCAGTCGTTGTTGTTCTTGTCGATCAAGGTGGCAAACCCACCGCCTGGCTTGTGATAGAAGTACTCGGCGGCGTCAGTCACAATGCGCAGGCTCGCGTACCCTTTGTGCGCCACGCCGTCGGTCAGCTGCACCCGATCGGCAAAGGACGGCGCCGAAAATCCTGAGTCGGTATCAAAATGGAGGCGGTATTTCCGCGTGGCGTTCGCCGCTGTCGATCCTTCCATGAGAAAGGTTAGGATGCCGCGCGCCTTGCTGGTGGCGTTGTAGTCCGACGCAGGATCGAACTGGAATACGACGTTGTTAGCGACCACCGAGCCGCCATCGATCTCGTCGACGCACAGGGAGTTGAGATTGATTCCCCCCGACCCGCCCTGGCCAGCCAGCAGAGGCGTCAGGTTCAGGCGGACTTCGACCGGCTTGTCGGTGCGCGCGCTGCCATTGGCAGTCACGGTCATGTCATGGGCGTACCGCTGGCCGGTATTACAAGAAGCCAGCGCCGCGGCCGGTCTCGCCGCTCCGCCGACCAACCCCGTGGCGAGCAAGAACGCGAACATAGATATGAGAAAGACCCACTTCTTTCGGCTCTTCATAACAGTTCTCCTTCAGAACGATCGGCTACAGCCGGATGTGATCATCAAATTGGACTAGCGAGTCGGGATACGACGGTGTTTTCCGCCCGCATTAGAAGAATACCTGTTCCAGCTTTCGGCGATTCTTACTGCGCTGTAAAGAATGTATAAAAAAAGCGGCGCCTGGGCGGGCGCCGCTTTTCCATCTCTAAAATATACGGTGTATCAGTTGGAATGGGGCCAAATTCGGGCCTGTTCCATTTCGCTACGGCAGTGTCGAGTCATAAAGCGGGCCATCATCGACCGCCGGGAAGCCGTCATTGCTGAGCGGAACCGAAACTTGAACTGTTCCGGTGCAAGTGTAGCCATATTCATCCTCAGCCTCGAAAGATATATGATAGACGCGGCCGTTACCAAGCCCATCTCGTTCCGCGCGAACTCCAGCTTTATGCGTGCCAATGCCCTTGCCATCCGGCGAGGTATTACCATCGTTATCACCATTAACCGGTTCGTCCTGATAGATGCTGGTAATGGAAATCTCGAAGTCATCACCGTCGAGATCCGTCACACCATTGATCATGATCGACTGGAACTTGCCGTTGGGCGGCCAGAGTGACAACCGACTTGGCTGTGCGGCACTGCAATCCGGTGGGGCGTTCA
>JAACJX010000313.1 GCA_014237545.1 Ardenticatenia bacterium
AGTCGTCTATCGCTCGAGCGCCCGGGAACGGGATGGCGAGCGCAATAAAAATGCCCCCGGTTGTCGGAAGCAGCCGGGGGCCGGGCGAGGGTAGAGCCGCTCGCCCGCCACAAGTATACACGAGGTAGAGCAATGGAACGGTTACAGATCTGGCTTTCTTTGATCATAGGGTCCTATCTATTGGCGGCGATGGTGGTGGTTTCACTGGGGCAGCCGGTGCGGCCGGTGTCACATCTTCTCAAGGCGACGTCGTTCTGGTATCTGGTCAGCTGGGTCGGGCTGGGCCTGGGGGCGCTGATCCTCGGGTTGTTGCGATGAGCGGGGGCGACAGGCCGACCGTCGAGGTGCGTGACGCCGTGAACCGGCTGTTGCGGCGAAACAGGCGGACGGAAGGAGCCGAGGTAGGGGAAATGTATCTGGGCAAGGACATTCTGGTCGTGCGCCTGAAGCGGCCGAAGGTGATCGAGGGCGAGTGGCGAGACGTGGATCGGACGGTTGACCTGTTCGACCTGATGTCGATGCACGAGAGAGAGGGTATATGAGTGGAGTGATGCGCGGGGCGGCCGACGCCCCGGCGCGGCCCCCAGGCCGGTATCACGGCTCGAAGCACACGCCCGGCCCGTGGATCATCTCTAACTTGCCGGCCGATCACGACACGTTCGTCGAGTCGCATTGCGGGATGGCCAACGTGTTGATGCTGAAGGAGCGGTCGCTCATCGAAGTGATCAACGATCGGAACGGAGATGTGGTGAACTTCTTCAAGNTGCTGCGCGAGCGGCCGGAAGAGTTAATTCGGGCGATTGACCTNACTCCCTTTGCGTGGGACGAGTGGAAGCTGTCGTATGAGCCGGCNGCCGAGCCGCTGGAGCAGGCACGGCGGTTCTACACCCGATCNTTTCTGTCGATCGCGGGACCGACCTCCAGCAGCGCCAATCCCGGCTTTCGCCGGCAGAAAAAGTTCAGCCGGGGGAAAGGCGGGAAGAAGACCATGACCTCGGCCGCGCAGACTTTCGCCGATGTCGAACATCTGTGGACGGTGGCCCGGCGATTGAAAGGGGTGACGATTGAGAATGAGGACGCGCTGAAGNTGATGCGCCGGTACGATCTGGAGCGGACGTTGTTTTACGTCGANCCGCCCTATTACTCGGAAACCCGGACGAGGGCAGCGCGCTCCGCCTACAGCCACGAGCTGACGCACGACGACCACGTTGAGCTGCTCAGGACCCTGAAGTTGCTGGGCGGCATGGTGGCGCTGTCGGGCTATCGCTGCGAGTTGTATGACGACGAGCTGCAAGAGTGGACACGGTATGACCGCAGCTTCCGGGTGAACGGCCCAGGCAGCCGGGTTGAGTCGCTGTGGCTTAACCCGGCGGCCGAGGACGCGAAGGGGCGGCCGCATCTGGACNCGAGGCGAAGGGCCAAGAAGCGGCCGCTNCCATTGTTCGATGCCGCAGCGAGCGACGAGTGAGACCTTACCCCGGGCGCCTGCCTAGCTCTTCCCTGAATGCCTCCAGTTGCCGGGCGATTGTTTCTTCCAGGGCGGTGAGGCGCAGATCGATGTCAATGTCGTCACGCGCCTGGCGTTGTAGAGCNGCNTCGAGGCCGGCGACGACGGTGACGACCCGGTCANCNANGGCCGGGTCGCAGCGATCCTTCAATAAATTTTCGACGTAGGCCGCGTATGAGTTGAAAGGCGCGGCAAGGTCTGGTAAGGTTGTGGCAGACACGTTAAGACCTCCGGAAGGGGTATTGATGTGTTTGCCGCTCCAATGGTTCTCGAGGCCGGGAGCGGCTTTTTTGATTGAAAGCAGTTTAACCGGCCGTCGAATAGGTGTCAAGTTTCCAAGACGATTTGTGCGATTTACTTGACACATGGGGTTAGNTGGGTTAGGATTTGAATATCCTATTGTGGAGGTAGCGATCGTGACGGAGGCAGTGGTACAGGTGAACTTTCGCCGACTGCTGGCCGAGAAAGAAGTCCGGGAGAACACGAGGTATTCGGTGACGGATGTGGCGCGAGAGACTGGGATGTCTCGTCAGGCGCTTTACGCCTGGCTCAACGGCGATATCCGCACGGTCCGGTTAGACACGCTGGCAGCCATATGCCGGTTTCTGGAATGTCAGCCGGGGGAACTTCTTGCTTTTGGAACTCTGAACGGCTCGCAGGAACAGGAAGGGGTGCCTGCCTGAAAAACCAAACAGCCCCGCCAGCGGAGTGAAGCCGCATGACGGAGCTGATGGTGGCCTTGTCTCGATACCCGGATTCCTATGCTGCGCTCGGCGGATACCAGTTCAGCACAAGAATCGCACCTTATCAACCAAATAGAAGACCGATAAGGGTTCTGGCGGAGAGGGCGGGATTCGAACCCGCGATCCCTTGCGAGATACACGATTTCCAATCGTGCGCACTAGGCCAGACTATGCGACCTCTCCAAAATCAACCCCTTAATTATAGCCAACACCGCCCTTACGGCAAGTGGCTTCCAGCCCGCCACAACTCTTCCAATACCGCTCCTCATTCGTAATTCGTCATTCTCCCTACCATCCCACCGCTGCCCCATCATTCCGTGGCTCGCTGCCGCCGACGAGCACCCCCGTCTCCGGGTCGCGCAGGATCACCTGCCCCCCGCCGTAATGCAGCGGCTCGCCCTTCGGCCGCAGGTCGTGGCCGCGCCGGGCCAGTTCGGCCCGGATGCCGTCGCCGATGCCCGGCTCCAGCGCCACCGTCTTGCCCTCCAGCCAGTTGAAGCGTGGCGCGTCCAGTGCGGCCTGCGGCTCCATGCCGAACTCGACCAGGTTGGCCCCCACCTGCAAGTGGCCCTGTGGCTGCATGAAGCCGCCCATCACGCCGAAGCTGGCCCACGGCCGCCCCTCGTGGGTGATGAAGCCCGGGATGATCGTGTGGTACGGCCGCTTGCACGGCGCGACCTCGTTCGGGTGGCCCGGCGTCAGGCTGAAGTTTGCCCCCCGGTTCTGCAACTGGATGCCCGTTCGCCCGGCGGTGATGCCGCTGCCAAAGCCCATGTAGAGGCTCTGGATCCAGCTGACCATGTTGCCCGCGCCGTCGGCCACGGTCAGGTAGACCGTGTCGCCGTGAACGTCCGGCTGCCCCGGCTCCGGCCACAACGCCGTGTCGCCGCTGATCAGCGCCCGGCGGTCGCGCGTGTAGCGCTGGCTCAGCAGCCCCTCCACCGGCACGGGCGCGTGCCGCGGGTCGGCGATGTAGGCGTGGGCATCGGCGAAGCCCAGCTTCATCGCCTCGATCAGCACGTGGTAGTAGTCGGCCGAGCCGTAGGCCATGCTGCGCAGGTCGAAGCCGCGGGCGATGTTGAGCGANAGCAGCGCCGCCAGCCCCTGCCCGTTGGGCGGGATCTCGTGGAACGCGTAGCCGTCGCGATACTCGATGCTGATCGGCTCCACCCATTCGGCCCGGTAATTGGCCAGGTCTTCTTCGGTCATCACGCCACCGTCGGCGCGCACCGCCGCGACGATTTGCGCGGCGATGTCGCCTGTATAGAAGGCGTCATAGCCGCGCTCGGCCAGCGTTTGCAGCGTCGCGGCGAACTCCGGATTGCGGAACGTCTCCGCCATGCGCGGCGCGCGGCAGGCCGGCAGCCACACCCGCTGCGAGTCCGGCAGCCGGGCCAGCAACTCGGTCGAGTTGTGCCAGGCCCGGGCGATGGACNGGCTAACCGGGTAGCCGTCGCGGGCATATTCGATCGGCTGGGCCAGAATCGTGTCCAGCCCTTTCGTGCCGAACCGCTCCAGCGCCAGTTGCCAGCCGCGCACGGCCCCCGGCACGGTCACCGGCAGACCGCCCCGCGCCGGAAACGTGGCATGGCCGCGCCCGCGCACCAGGTCGGCCGTCAGCGCCATCGGCGCCGGGCCGCTGGCGTTGATGCCGTACAACCGNCCCTCGTCGGCCGCCCAGATGAGCGCGAACGCGTCACCGCCGATGCCGGTCGAACACGGCTCCACCACGCACAGCGTCGCCACCGTAGCGATAGCCGCGTCGATGGCGTTGCCACCCGCCCGCAGCACGTTCAACCCCGCCTGCGCCGCCAGCGGCTGGCTCGTCGCTACCAGGCCACGTCGGGCGACCACCGGCGAGCGGCGTGATGGAAAGGCATACTCCTTAAATCTCATAATTAATTCCCCCACCTATTGACAGCGAACATGTGTTCGTGTTATACTCAGAACAAATGAGCGGTTTCCCTGCGATATGTTGGGCGCCGTTTCTGGTTCAGATCAGGAGCTTTACGCATGACCGAGAAACCATTATCAAAACGGCAACAGAATATCCTCCAATTCACGNGGGGCTACATGGATGAACACGGCCGCCCGCCGACGATTCGCGAGATCGGCAAGGCCGTCGGTATTAATTCGACCTCGGTGGTCAATTATAATCTGGGTAAGCTCGAAGAGAAAGGTTACCTCGACCGCGACCCCGATGTCTCCCGCGGCCTGCGCCTGACCGAAAAGGCTGACGGATTTTCCCAGACCGTCGCCAACGCCGCCACCGCCGTCCGCAATGCTGTCGAGCGGCTGGTCAAGATCCCGCTGGTGGGCGACATCGTCGCCGGCAAGCCGGTCATCACCGGTAACGACAGCTTCAGCACCTACGACGAGGAAGACGCCGTCGAGCTCAGCCGATCCATGCTGTCGGAGAAGTCTGAAGATCTCTTCGCGCTGCGCGTCCGCGGCGACTCGATGATCGATGCCATGGTCAACGACGGCGACATTGTCATCATGAAGCCGCAATACGAGGCGCGCAACGGTGAGATGGTGGCCGTCTGGCTTCGCAACGATACCACCACCCTCAAGCACTTCTACAATGAAGGCAACCGCGTCCGCCTCCAGCCGGCGAACCCGACGATGGAGCCTATTTACGTCGATCCGGCCGATGTCCAGATTCAAGGCCGGGTGCTGATGGTCCTGCGGCAGGCCCCTTAGCCGATTGAAAGTTAGCCAGGGGGCGGTCTTGCGAGGCCGCCCCTTTTTTGGCAAGAAATTAGAACATTCGTTCGTACTGGAATATAAAGAGTTACGTAATGGAAACTGAACCCTCATCGGAGGCCAGATTGAGACACCAACTGGATGTTCAGACGCAGCAAATCAACCGGGTTCTCAACCACCACCGCGTACCGGCGACGATCACCGGCGGAACTGTCCGCTCGCGAGTCGTCAGCTTTGACCTGCAAACCCAGATCGCCGCGGGCCTGGAACGCATCATGGGGTTGAAGAGCGACCTGAAATCCGCGCTGGGCGTCGGCGATGTGGCCATTACCAACGACGACGGCCAGTGGCATTTGCGCGTCTC